>NZ_JBRRDR010000007.1:0-135840 GCF_056759755.1 Stenotrophomonas sp. STEN046 | reverse complement strand
GGGGGGGGGTTTTCCCCCGCGTGGCCCCCACCCCCGGCCCCCCCCGGCCCGCCCCCCGGGGGGCCCGGGGGCGGGCCCCCGGCGCTACCGTGTCATCATCCCCGCATGAAGATCTATCTTGTCGGCGGCGCCGTGCGCGACCGCCTGCTGCAGCGCCCTGCCGGCGATCGTGACTGGGTCGTGGTCGGCGCTACGCCTGTGCAGATGGAAGCGCAGGGCTACACCGCCGTGGGCCGCGATTTCCCGGTGTTCCTGCATCCGAAGACCGGCGAGGAATACGCGCTGGCCCGCACCGAACGCAAATCCGGGCGTGGCTATCGCGGCTTCGTGGTCGATGCCGATCCGGCGGTAACGCTGGAAGACGACCTGCAACGCCGCGACTTCACCATCAACGCCATCGCCTGCGATGAAGATACCGGCGTGCTGGTCGATCCCTATGGCGGTGCGCGCGACATCCAGCAGCGCGTGCTGCGCCACGTCGGCCCGGCCTTCGTTGAAGACCCACTGCGTGTGCTGCGCGCAGCGCGCTTCATGGCCCGCTTCGCCTCGCTGGGTTTCACCATTGCACCGGAAACCCTGGCGCTGATGCGCGAGATCGCCGCCAGCGGCGAACTCGACGCGCTGGTGCCCGAACGGGTATGGCAGGAACTGCGCAAGGCACTGGTCTGCGAACGCCCTTCGGCGTTCCTGCGCACCCTGCATGACGCACACGCGCTGGGCCCGATCCTGCCGGAACTGGAAGCGCTGTACGGCGTGCCACAGCGCGCGGAATTCCACCCGGAGGTCGATACCGGCATCCACCAGGAGATGGTCAGCGACATGGCCGCGAAGCTGGCACCCGGTGATGACCTGGTCGGCTTCGCTGCGCTTACCCACGACCTCGGCAAGGGCCTGACCCCGCAGGAAGAGTGGCCGCGCCACATCATGCACGAGCAGCGCGGCATCGAGCCGCTGAAAGTCCTGTGCGCGCGCCTGAAGATTCCCACCGAGCACCAGCAGCTGGCCGAGGTGGTATGCCGCGAACACCTCAACGTGCACCGCATCGATGAACTGCGCGATGCCACGGTGCTGGAACTGCTGGGCCGCTGCGACGCGCTGCGCCGGCCGGAACGGGTGGCACGCATCGCGCTGTGCTGCGAGGCCGACAAGCGCGGCCGGCTCGGTTTCGAGGACAGCGACTACCCGCAGGGCGAAACGCTCAAGCGACTACACAAAGCGGCGTTGTCGGTGCAGGCGCGTGATCTGGATACCACGCACCTGAAGGGCCCGGCCATTGGTGAGGCGCTGGCCAGGGCGCGGGTGAAGGCGATTGCTGCTGCCCGCTGAAGCATCTGGTAGTGCCGGCCGTTGGCCGGCACCTTCCAAGCAATCACCGACCTAGCGACGGCGCTTGCGCGAGAAGTGCTCGACCGCGTGGGCACCCAGCATGATGGGTTGCATCAAGAGAAACAGCCATCCCCCGAGTCGGAGCGCTTCCATTGAATTGAAGCGGGTTATGAACAATGCGACCAGTAGGAAGACGACTAGAAGCCCAAGCTCGTACACAAGCAGAGATCGATTAAAAAATCTCATCACTTCAACCTGTCCTCAGCAATTTTCTGCCCAGTTCCAACTGCGGCGTCAGCGCCGCGTTGGCCCGCATTGGATAAAGCCCCCTGTACCGCCCCTTGCTTTGCCCCAATTACGCCGGTACTCGCTGTCGCTTCTGCAATATGTGCACCGATGCCGGCAGGCGAACTCACTGGCGCCTTCATCATATTACTCACTACCCCTTGAGTAGACGCCTGCGAAAAATCTCCAGCGAGGGCCAGGGCGCGGGTCAAGGCGATCGCCGCTGCCCGCTGAAGCATCTGGTAGTGCCGGCCGCTGGCCGGCACCTTCCAACCATGCGCTCGCCTATCGACGGCGCTTGCACGCGAAGAATCAGACTACGAGCCTGACCGTATCTGAGGTCGTAAGGACGATCCCGGGGTTCAGCTACGAGCGCTACTCGCTTCGTGAGTGCAAATTACGTAGCGCGACCCGTCAGTAAATGGCGATCAGGCCATGCTGGGACAAGGTGTGAAACGGTGTTTGGATGAGGACCGTCCGCGACCAACGTACTCCGCCAGCCTTTGTATCGACGCCCCCATCCTTCTTTCTGCTATCCATGCGAGAAGAATCACTCAGCCAGCATCTCCCAGCATTGACTGCAGATGTCGGAAGGCCGCAACACACTCCGGAACCCCCTCTGACAAGTCGTCGAAGAAGAACTCTTTGTGAAAAATATCCGGCCACATAAGAACGTTGCCATCCCGAATTTCAATCCTCCAACAATCCGGAAATCTCCCATCAACCACAGAAAATATATTGATCGGCGCAAAAATCAGATTCCCGTAATCGCTGACCAGCTGACAGACAAGCACGCCCGCCCTATACACAACTGAACTGTCATGCAAACCAAGGCCATAGACCGTGTACTCTTTTCCGCGAGTCACGGACAATTTTGGTTTTACCTTACCCTCGGCGCCAAGGCCAGCGAGAACACTCTCCCAATCGTCGATGACTCTAACTCGCATTGAACTACCTCCCTTCTTCAATAAGTTTTGTTTTTGGCTCAACAACTTGTCCGCTCGTCTGATTTTGGTATGCGTGGGTAGAAAACTGCTGCCCATCTGGCGCTTTATGCGAGGAGCTCGACCCCATAGGCTTCACGGTGATCATCGATGAACGCCTTTATGGCTTGAACCGGTGGCCTGAGCAAAATACGCGCTGGCCTTGCGCAGGATCTCTTTGGCCAAGCGCAGTTCGCGGTTCTCCCGTTCCAGCGCCTTCATCTTCTCGCGCTCAGCCGTGCTCAAGCCCTCGCGCAATCCTCGATCTCGCTCGGCCTGCCGTACCCAGTTGCACAGCGTCTCTGCCGTACAGCCGATCTTGCTGGCTACTGACTCGATCGCAGCCCATCGCGAGGGGTGCTCACCCTGATGTTCCAGCACCAGCCGCACCGCCCGGTCACGTGTCGCCACAGAGTACTTCGCTGCCCACCGCGACGCTTGCCCGCCCTCTCTGACGCCGACTCGGTCGTCACGTCGATGAGGATTGTGGTATGAAGGCAGGGCCTTGCTGGAAGGCTCTTTCAGGGATTGGAAGGATGGAGCGGCTTAAGAGAGTTGCGTGCCACGCTTCGGCCCGCCGAAAGGGGATGAGAACGCATTTCGGCAAGCTGAGCGTCTTCGGTGCCTGGCTCTGCTGCCTGCTGTTGGTGGGCTTGACACTGCCGCCAATCTCAACTGCTCAGACAGTCACCTACATCCACACCGATGCCCTTGGCTCGGTCGTTGCCGAAACCGATGAAAACGGCAACGTGATCAAGCGCTATGACTACGAACCCTATGGCGGCGTTGTCGGCGGGCAGGTTGCGGATGGACCGGGATACACCGGGCACGTGAGCGATGCCGCCACTGGACTGAGTTACATGCAGCAGCGGTATTACGATCCGATGATCGGACGGTTCCTGTCCACTGATCCGGTCGTGTCTGATGTTAACGCAGGGGCGAACTTCAATCGCTACAAGTACGCCGCGAACAACCCCTATACTTTCAAAGACCCAGACGGCCGGCAAGAATGCCGTTCATGCGAAGTGTCTTATGGCGCTTCGGTGGGATACATGCTGCGCAATGACCCGGACAGAATGCGTGTATGGGCTGGCGGTGAAGCCGCGGCGATGACCACTGGAAGTGGTGCTATGGAAGGTGCCGCACTTGGCCAGGCAGTCGGGAGTTTTGTTGACACGGGAAATTACTCCCAGCAGGCAGTGACAACGCTTGCTGCGGTTGTAGTCGTCGGTACGCTCACTCATGGGAAATCAGGCGCAGGCCCCATGCTCGGCCCTTCACCCAAGATCAACTTGGGACAGCAGGGAAAGCACTTGGTGGGACACAACAACTACATTCCCGGCAGAAGTGTTCTAACAGGAAATCCTAGCGAACTTGGCAGGAGCGCTGGCACTGGGCAGCAGGTGGGAAAGGTTAACGTTGGCCTCCCAGGTTCTAAGGAGCGGGTAAGTTTTAGCCAAGAGGTCGGGTCCTACGTTGACCCGGCGGGCAATGCCACACCGACAACAAACGCCATAATTCACTACGGGAAGGATGGCATTCACATTGTTCCTTCAAGGCCAGATCCATGAACAGCAGCCTGCGATCCGATGTAATACTTAGCGTGACTAAAGCGCTTCTTGGAGAAGTATTTCCAGAGCTTGTTGCTGTTTCTTGCAGAGTTGACAGCGAAAGCAAGTTCCAGTTGACGTTCTTTGTAGATTCCGCACTTCCCGCCTCAAGGGAAGAAGACATTTCCTGCATTGAGACGGAAGTTCTTGCTGACTTTCCAAGCAATTTCGACATCTCTCACAAGGTCGTTGTTTCCAGACAGGCCAGCCTTCCTGCGCCTGATGCCTTTTGGATTTTTTTGAGAAAGACCGCATGATTTGAGAGTGATCTACCAGCTTCTCTATCTCTTTAGGGAAGCCCTGAACAAATCTGAGCGGAATCCGATAGCATCATTGTTTCTTCCGATTGGGACATTCATGGCAGTTCATCGCTCAAAGCCGTCCTGCACGACCAACCCATTGGATGGCCGGGAGCATCCGGTCGCATTGCAGGCTACAACCCGGAAAGTAGTGATCTTTGGCATGCCACGCACAACGACTGAGCAGAAGGGAAGCGTGGCCACACAACCCGCCGTTCCGCTGAATTCATAACGCGTGGCGCCCGCAACTTCTCTCCACCCGCCCTGGTAGGTCGTATGCCCCTCGGAATAGTAGTACCAGGCTTCCACCAGCAGTGGCGGTTCTGGTACTGGCGGCGGAATGTTCACCACCGTGACCGCAACTGACGAGAAGCCACCGCAACCCGCTTCGTTACATGCAGCCACTCGATATCCATAGGTAGCGTTGCTCTTTCCGCTGATGGCACGCTGCTGCGATCCGTCGTTCTGAAGGTTGCCAAAGCCTCCGCCGTTGATCTGCTCCTGCAACAGATAGCTCGTTGCGCGCTCCACTGGCGACCAGTTCACGGTATAGCTACCCGTGTTGCTCGACGCTGGCGAACTGATCGATGGTGCTGTTGCCGGAGCAATCACCACCTGGACTGCGGATACGCCTGAATATGGCCCGCACCCTACCGAAGCACAGCCTCGAACGCGGTATTCGTACACCCCATGCACGCGGCCAGAAGCGGTGTAGCTGACGGCCGCCGCACTGGAAATGGTAGCCCAGCCTCCACCATTGAAACGCTCATCCAGTTGATACGACGTGGCGTTGCTCACCGCGTTCCAATTGATCGAATATGCAGATCCCAGCACCTTGGCTGGAACGTTCAGTGCCGGGGCCGAAGTCGGCAGGTGCACGGACTGCACTGTCACGGCTTGCGAATAGGCACCACAGCCACTCGCGTTGCAGCCACGTGCACGATACCCGTAAGTTCCGCCTGGCTTCGCGCTGAAAGAGCGGCTGCGCTCTGCAGAATTCTGCACCTCCCCCCACGCACCGGCACCCTGCTGCTCCTCCAACCTGTATAAGGTGGCGCCTGCAACCACTGTCCAGCCCACAATGTAGTTGCCGCCCGTTGCGCTGGCTGGAGCCGTGATCGTGGGCGCAGCCGTCGGTGCCAACTCAACCACCACTGTCACCTCGGCGCTCCAGCCGCCGCACAACGCGGCACGGCAAGCGCGAATCCTGAGCCCGTGACTCCCGGCAGGCTGGCCAGTGGTCGACCACGCCAGCGCCGCCCCAGAATAGGCAGCCAACCAGCCCCCCTGTTCGGATCTTTGCTGCAGCTCGTAAGTCGATACGCCCACTACGCTCGACCAGCCAATGGTAAAACTCCCACTGCTGCTGAATGAAGGCGCGGTAATCACCGGCACCCCCGGCGCCACGGCGGTCACAGACTTGGCAAGCAGACTGCCATTCAAGTGAATGTATTCCGTGCCCTCACCGGTCCGCTGGTTTTCCTGTCTGCGCAGCACACCTGCGCTGTCGTAGAGCGACAGGATATCCCCGCCTGGCGCCTGGCTCAGTACGCGGCGCCCATGTGCGTCATAGGCATACTTTTCGACACCGTCAGCCTCGCGCAGGCGATTCCCGAAATCGAACCTGAAGGCCTGCCCATTGCGCATGGCGAGATTACCCTGCACGTCATATCCCAGCCCCATTGTGGTTGCACCATCGGAAGACTGCACATTGGTAAGACGGTTGTTGCTGTCATACCAGTAGATGTGGTCTTTCACTCCGGCCAATCGAGCTGATCGCAGATTGTCCAGCGCGTCGTAGCTATAGGTCAGTACTCCGTCGCCACCGAATCTTGCCGAGCTCGCCCGGGTCAGCCTGTCCAGATCGTCATACTGCATCGTCCGATTGCGACCAGCGTCGAGAACGTCCTCGATCCCGGTCACATTTCCGCCGCCATCGTAGCTGTAGAAATTGTCCAGCACACCTGCGGAATCTGTTACACGCCCTGGCAGCTGGCGCGCGTTCTGGGTCATGCCATGGACGATGCCATTTCCATAATTGAATGCGCGCATACCCCCGTTGGGATGATAGGAAACCCCCAATGCAAATCCGCCAACACGCGTAATCTGTCCCAGACCGTTGGGCGCCAGATCAACCGACAGGCCGCTGGGATACTGGATGCTGGCCATTACGCCGCGCGCATCATAGCCATAGCCAAGTGCCCAGTTGAACGCACCGGCAATCGTGGCACTCTCGCCCACCAGCAATCGCCGCCGGTTGTACACGTATGTGTTGACGACCGGGCTGGCATTGATGGCGTTTCTCGTCGTGACCTGCTGCGGCAGCCCATCCGCCGTGTAGACCCATTGCTGGTCGCCGTTGCCATCCGGGAACGCCAGGGTCCTCAACCGGTTGCGGGAGTCGTAGCTGCGGTCTACACGACGTCCAGAGGAATAGGCACTGGACGCATCGCAGGAGTCGACTGCGGGAAGATTCATCCCCGTGGCTGACCAGAGGATGTTGTCGGACGCGTCGTAGCCAAGCGCAGTGGCACCAGTCTCAGGCTCGATGCTCTTGCAAAGACGTTGATGCATGTCGTAGACATATCGACGTGTCAGCGAAACCGCTCCATCGCCGCTACGTTGCGTAACGCTCACCGGATTGCCGAATACATTTCGCGGTATATCCAGCACAACGCCTGTTGGCTTTACGATAGCGATCGGGGCCGTGTAGGCCGGCTGATCGAATGCCTGAAAACTGGTCAGAGTCTGCTTTCCGCGAGGGTCGGTCACCCGGATTCGTGCGCCCGGCAGATACTCGTTCACTGTTACCAGCGTACCCAGCTCACTGTCCTGGATAGCAGCAGTCCTGCGACCGAGCGTGTCGTACTCACTCCAGTTCCCCGTGGTCAGATTCGCTCCCCTGCCCGGGTAAGACGAAAACAACAGCCGACCTTCATGGTCATAGTTGAAACGCTGCAACCGCTGCGTTTCTGCGATGTTTGCGGCATCGTACTCACGCGTGAAAACGGGTCGCCAGAGCGCATCATAGATTGTCTCCAGGCGCCCATTTCCAGTTGTGACGTCCTGTCGCCAATGTCCCGCAGGAATGCCGTACTCCTCCGCCCCCACCTGTTGGAAGACGCGGGTCAGCGGAACCCAGTTGACCGCATCCCCTGCGGGATAGGCGACGCTGGCAACTCGCCCCAGTGCGTCATAGCCGTAGCTGGTGGTAAACCCACTTTCATCGGTTGCGCTTGCTATCCAACCATTGTCATCAACCACGACGCTTGACGTAGTCGCGCCTGCAAACTGCACCAACCCGGGAATCCCACGCTTCCACTCAGAGAGCGTAGTGGTGTTGCCGTTTCCATCACGGACCGTTGCGACGGTACCGTCTGCATTATAAGTCCGTGTCTGGGTTCGTTTTCCAAATGCAAAGGTCTCCACCGGCATGGCATTGGCATCGAAGGCTGCTTCGGCAACGATGGTTGCGCTGCCAAGATCGGTCACTCGCGCCAGCTGCCCCAATACCCAACGAGCAGTATTGTCGTGATAATCGAGTCGCTCACGAACGGATCCGCTGGGACCGGTGCGGACCCTCTCCAAGGGGCGCGCAAAACGGTCGTAGGCTGCCGCTTGCCAAGTGTAGGTGGTGCCGTCCTGCTGCAACTGCGTCTGCGTAACAGGACGCACGCGCACCGTCGCTGGATCGTTCAAGCTACCGAGAATCGCGCCGTACTCTCCAATGAAGGGCTGACCGGCAGTCGAGGCATCGGCAAGGTAGTCACTGGATCGTGCCTGTACGACATTGCCCTGGACATCGAGAACCTCCGCTCGCAACTCCCGCCCATCGTTGAACATATAGAGATTGCCAAAGGTCAGCCTTTGGGTAGTAGCATCCGGGCGACGAACCTGTACGACCTTCGTTTGTGTGCATGTCGTACAAGGGTAGATTGCAGGCTCATTCTGGCTTCCCCACAGGTCAGACGGCGAGTTGCCGTAGTCATAGCTCCACTGCATGGTCGGCAGGCCGGGCCCACTGATCGCCTTGCCGGCGATGCTCAGTACGTCGAAGAAGTGTGGAACACCCAGTACGTATTCTGGATCCTCACGGGGATCTCCCTTCTGGATGCATTCGGTGAGGTGCACACCGTGTCGCCAATGCCGTCGATTGACGAAGGAAAAAGTGCCCGTAGCGCCCGCCGGATGGGTTGCGGTCACGACGTAATCGGCTGACAGCGGAAGGGAAGAGTCTCTACACCATGGCAACCCTGGCAGCGTATCGATGGGTAGCGGGGCCGACGGGAGCAACGATCCTGTATAGGCATAGCGCCATGAGCTGCCGTCTGGGCGAGTGACCTGTGTCAGCCGGTTTTCCGCCAGCATTGTCTGATACTGGAAACCCCAGGAGCGTCCATTGGCAGTAGCACTGGTCATTCGTCCTTGGCTGTAGACGAAAACGATTTCGCGCCCGTCGTTGCTCCAGATCCGTGTGGGCAGGCCTTCGCCGTTGTATGAGAACTGGACCCAGTTTCCGAACCGGTCTTCCAAGCGGGTTGCCAGAAGGTAATAGCGCGTTCGCTCCAGGATGACCGACACAGGATCGTTGCCGCGCGTAGTGGGCACGAGCTTCTGCAACGGTGCTTCACGGCGCGTGGTCAACTGATTGAAGTAGTAACGCTCACCTGAGGTCGTTGTAAGCCGGAACCCGTCGCGACTGCCATTGTCCATGCTGATGCAGTCAATGGCATCGCGCTCTTTGGTTGTAAGGCGGGTGCTCGTGCCATCAGTAGGCAGAGGGGTACCCGCGATAATGCCAAGCATGGCAGTGTCGCCTCTGCCTGGTAGATGCACGTTGAGCCCGCTCCAGAACTCCCTAACACTGAAGATACCGCCGCCAGGCACGCTTCCCACAGTGCATACCCTTGCAGGAAGACCGGTGGAATTGGCGTAGGTTGCCGCCACGTGAGGTACTTCGACGTCCCAGTTTCCTAGCCCCAACAGCCTGGCATCGTGGTCGCGAATGGTCCCTTGCGGCTGCAACTGAACGTTCAACCGACGTGCAAACTGCACGGGCAGATCGTTGTTACCAGGCAGGTCGATTTCGACAACACGGAACTGCGTGCTTCCGTCGTACAGGCTTACACCCTCGCCGAACAGTCCCGTATCCAAAGCAGACAGCGATTCTGCAGTCTGGACCCGCTTCCGGTATTCCAAGTATGGATGGATACCGTCCGCAACCGATTGCGCTGCGACTGATCCGGAGAGAATGAGACCGACCAACAAAGTTGGCAGCACGGTCGAACGCAACGCAACACGACGCAACGCACCGATCACAAGGCATTCCTTCAGATTTGGATTCCGCTTCCCCAAGGTCCGGCTTTGCACCGTCCCTTTCCCAAAGGCGACCGCATAATCCTTGCGTCACCTGAAGCGACGCTATCACACCTGTCAACCATGTGAGAGTCAGGGAAATCTGACACTCAATGCGAGAAGGGCCGCTAACTCCCCATCTACGCAGGAGTACCGGCGTGCACCTCCAACGCCTGATGGACACTGAGCGCCCAGGCGCGAACTGACCTCTTCGCTCACTTGGCGAGGCGAAGCGCATGCGGCCGTCAGGCCAAGTCAGCGGCAGCGGTCCTGCACTTCACAGAGGACACTCGCCACCGCCCAGGCAGATACCGTCCCGATGACTCAGTGCGCCATCCCACGGGTAATCGCCGCGGCGCGCTGCTTCAGCTGCTCCACCGCATCGGGAATCATCTCCATGCCCACGTCCAGGCCCGGGTTCAGCACCAGGCCGACGCCCTCGCCAATACCCGACAGCAGTGCATGCACCGCAATCGGCATCGCATGGGCAAACTGCGGCAGCTGCTCGTGCCAGATCTCAGCGCGCTCGGGCGCAGTGAACACCGCGAACATCGGCTCGCCGCCTTCGCTGGTCAGTACCAGCGGCGAAATGCTCTCGTCCCAGGCACCGTCTTCACCGATGGCCTTGTCCAGCAGCACGAACACCGGCGCGGTCAGCAGTCCTTCCAGGAACTGCGCGGCCGTAAGGGTGCCGTCCTGAGCCTGCAGCAGGCGCACTTCCAGGTCGTTGGCGGGTTCGAACGGCGTTTCGTGGTCCATGGTCGGGTCCGGCAGTGTGGCTATTGACTGCAACTTTAGCAGCCCGGCTCCTCAACCGACGTAACCGTGTCTCCACATCCACCCGGCCACCGCCAGTCCTGCCACCACCACAAGCATCACCGGCAGGCCGAAGCGATGCCGCCACGGGATCGGCACCCCGCCCAACTGCTGGTCCATGCTTTCGGTGTCCAGCAGCCAGCCGTGTTCGCAGCCGGTGCAGGCCAGCTCATAGCGGCGCTGGTAGACAAAGCCGAACAGCAGATCGATGCGCGCCATCCTGTAGCGCAGCTGTGGCGCGAACTCGGTTTCGGTCTGGCAGCGCAGGCAGTGGTGGGACTCGGTCGGGCCGACGATCATCACCCTCTCGTGTTGGCCGATCAGCAGCATGGCTCAGCTCTTCCTGCAGGCGGGCTGGGCCAGCAACCAGGCCTCGGCCGCCGCCACCGTGGCGGCATCGTCGGCAGTGGCCTGGTCCGGCGCGATCTTCCGTCCGTCGCCATGTTCATTGCGATCGCGCATGACGCTGGTGGTCAGCACCAATGCACTGCCGTCCACCAGCCGGCGCACCACGTTGGCCGTCGATACACCCGCCGTGGGCTGGCCGAAACTGCGGGTCTGCGCGCGGCCACGGAACGCCAGTACGGTCGCTTCGCCGGAACTGGCGGTGCGCGGGCCGGTCAACACGGCGACCGGCGCGCCAACCTGCCTGGGCAGATAGCCCGGCTGGCCGAGATCCAGGCGCGTCGCCTCGCCCATGCGCACGCCACTGGCGGTGGTCTGCCAGCGTACCGGACCGTCGGCGGTCTCGAATGAGCCCACATCCTCGATACCCATCGCCGAGGTGCGCAGCAGCGGCGCAACGCCCAGCAGCATCGGCCACATGTTGCCGCCGGTGTTGTCGCGCAGGTCGACGATCCAGCCACAGCGAGGCGTGCTGTCCTTTTCACGGATGATGCGCTGCCACCGCACCGCACGCTGGATGTTCTGCTGCTGCAGCTGCTGCGGCGGCGCACCGGGGTCGGCCGCATAGCCCTCGATCAGCACCTGGCCGATACGCGGGTCACGCTCGTGGGTGGCGTCGCTTTCGCTGCGGGCAACGGCGGCGGCGTTCTCGCGGGCGAAACGCTCCACACGTTGCTGCTGCCGTTGCGGGGTCATCCAGGTGCCGTGACCGCCTGAACTGCGGCCGATGGCTTCGGCCAGCACGGTGCGGACCTTGGCCGGATCGCCCTGCGCATCCTTCAGCCGCGTGCGCGTGGCTGGCCAATCGACCCTGTTTCGGTACAGCGCCTCGCGCTCCAGCATGTCCAGAAGCTGTGCCTGTGCGGCGGGTGACGGAAGCTCGATGACGTCGGCTGCAGCGGCAGTAGTCGTTGCCAGCAGCGTGGCGATGAGGAGGGCACGCCTCGGCAATCCTTCGCTGTTCCGCATCGACATCTCCTTGTCGTTGGATGAAGGCGAAGCATAACGCCTTGGCCGACGCGCGGCGTGTCGCATCAGGCACATTGGCAGCAGGCCGCGGTTTGCAACTTTGCCCATATCTGCGGAACCGCAATCGCGCGAAGGTCGCTGTGCCGGTGCCCCCTGCGCTGGCCGGGATTGGCGTCCTGAATCAATGAGTAAAGATGACCGATTGCCTCGATGTAGGCATTCGCGACAATGCACCACCTGCCGGTCCATGGCGGGCGGTGCGTGGGGACCCTTGGGTCCGTCGGCTTCTTCTTTGCTCTTGACCGGCACGCCAACCCGCACCGCCCGCCACCTTGCATCCCGCAGGTGGCCTTGCCTTGTGAGGTTGCTGCCATGACTACGCTCTACCCCACCTATCCGCGCCTGCACACATTGCTGGGCGATGCCCTGCCCGGCCTGCAGCTGCCCAATGCCACTGCAGAGGCACTGGAAGACGCGCTCAGCGGAGCGGATGAAGCCGCTGTCACGCCTGCCTTCTTCAAGCGGCTGCGCGACGTCACGCGCTGCCACGCCGCCGATGGCGAGCCGTGGACCGAACTGCGCATCACGCCGGCGCGTGCGCGCGATCTGGCGTGCACTACGCGATGCCTGCAGGCGTTGTCTGCGCTGGGCGAGGTGTTGCTGGCAACGCAGGCCGCACGTGAACTGGACGACGCGGAGGCGCAGTGCCCGCCGCAGACCGAGGAAGGGTTGCTGCATGCGGTACAGCTGCTGGCCGATCACGCGGGCGCGTTGCTGGGGCGTTCGCCGTTGTGATGTGGCGGCGTTGGGATTGCTTGACGGGTAGCCAAGGGCGTGTCGACCAAGGTCGACACCTACCAGAGCAGGTCATGGCGCCGATTGGATTCGTGTCGACCAAGATCGACACCTACCAGAGCAGGTCATGGCGCCGGTTGGATTCGTGTCGACCAAGGTCGACACCTACCAGAGCAGGTCATGGCGCCGGTTGGATTCGTGTCGACCACGGTCGACACCTACCAGAGCAGGTCATGACGCTGGTTGGATGGGTGTCGACCAAGGTCGACACCTGCCAGAAGCGTGGCCATGACGTAGTAAAGCCGCCGGGCATGGCCCGGCGCTACCAGTCCGCGCGCAGGCCGACGGTGCCTTCGATGATGCGGCGCTTCTCGTTGCGGTCGCCGCCCAGTTCGCGGGTGTAGTCGGCCACGGCGTAGGCGCTGATGGTGCGGTTGAAGCGGCCGACCACACCGACGCCGGCCTCCAGTGCGCGCGAACGCTGCGAGTTGATGATCGCGTCGTTGTCGAACAGGATACGGTCCTCACCCGAGCGGCCGTGCCAGTAGTTCAGCTTGAAGTACGGCTGCCAGCCGTTGTCCGCCAGCTGGTAGTCACCGGCCAGGCGCAGGCCGACGCGGCCGGTCCAGGCGTTGTCGTTGTCAAAGCGCACGGTCGATACCGCGTCGCGCTGGTCATCCAGTGAGGTGCGCTGCCAGATCACCTGCACCTGCGGCTCCAGCCACCAGGCGGACTGCCCGAACTGCAGCAGCGGCTTGCCGGCTTCCAGCGAGACGCTGGTGCCATCGCCGTCGAGGTCGATGCCGAGCCCACGCGCCGAGCGTGCGCGTCCGTCATAGCGGCTCTGCATCGCCACCACGTCGAGATAGCCGCCCGTGGTGCCGGTGAGCGTCCAGTACAGCCCCACATGCTTGTCATCCAGGCGGCTCTGGCCCACCTGCACGTTCTCCCAACCCAGTGCCAGGCCGGTGGTCCTGCCCTGTGCGCGGGTGCGGCCGACAAACACACCCACCTGGTTGCGGTGGTTGTCGGCAGCGGCGGCCCACACATCCAGGCCGGCCTGCACGCCCATCACGTCACCATCGAAGCCGGACTGCGCATCGCCCTTCCAGTGGATCTCGCTGCTCTGCCCGACCAGCCGCCCCCACGCGGTACGCAGGGCCCCCTGGCTGTACAGCAAGCGCTGTTCGCCCTGCCGCTCATGGAAGGTGCCGAGACTGGCCAACGAGGTTTCGCGCAACAACGGCGGCGCCACCGCGTAGGCCGCGGTTTCCAGCCGGTACAGCGGCACCACATCGCCTTCTGCGGGACGTGCGCCCGGCGTTGGTGGCGTGCCCGTGCTGGGTAGCGCGCCACCGGCCACTGGCACGTCCGGCACGGCCGGGTCGCTGGGTGGGGCCACCGGCGGCGGTTCCGGCGGTGGCGGCGGCGGTGCGGTCTCGCCAGCGGTCAGGTCCGGGTCGATGGCGCCTTCCGGTGGCGGTGGCGGTGCCGGTGGAATCGGCGGCGGCGGTGCCACCGGCGGTGTCAGCGGTGGCGGTGTTGCACTGCCATTGCCGTTGGGTGCCGGCGTCGGTCCGCTGACCAGTGTGGAGCGCAGATACCAGTTTTCGCCGGTGCCGGCACTGACACCGCCCTTGAACAGGAAGTACTCGTAGGCGCCTGCCGATACCGGCGCGAACAACGAGAACGCGCCCGCAGCAGTGCTGCCGCCATTCAAGGCCTGCACCACCAGGATGCCGTCGGCCAGCGTGGCGGCGCCACCGCCGCCGGCGTTGAGAATGCCGATGCCGGTGGTGCCGCTGGCGGTACCGCCATCGATCACCAGGCGGTCGCTGGTGGAATTGTCCGCGCCCAGCACTGTTCGCAGGTACAGGCCACCGCCTTCGCCGCGATAGTTGCCGCGCACGGTGAATACATCACCGGCACCGACACCGGTCAGATCGATGCGCCCGGCATTGACCATCTCCACCAGTGCGCCGCTGTTGAACGGGCGGATCGCATGGGTGCCGCTGCCGGCGTAGACGGTACTGGTGTCGTCCACGCTGAGCGAGCCGGTGCCGGTAGCGCTGTCGCCCAGCACAAGATCCCCGTCGAAGGTGAGTTCGGTACTGCTGGCCAGGCTGATCGCCTCCCAGTTCTGGAACCGCGCGACACCGCCGGTCTTGACGTTGTTGAAGCTGAGGCGATCGTTGCCGCTGCTGCCGTCGAACAGTGGCACCGCGCCCAGGTTGGCCTGGTTGAGATTGCTCAGTGTGGCCACGTCGTCGTCGGGGCCCATGTCGATGGCGCCGTAGACGATGCCACCACCGCTCCAGTTGAACGTGTCGTTGCCGGTGCTCAACAGCACCTGGCCGCGCACGGTGCCATCGGTGATGGTCACGCTGTCGGCACCGCCGCTGACGCTGATGTTGCCGCCGATATACGCCGTGCCGGAAATGATGATGGTGTCGGTGTCAAAGCCGGTGACCACGTTGCCATCGACCGTGCCGCCGGACTGGTTCCACAGGTTCTTGTCCAGCTTCATGTTGACCCGGCCGATGCGTCCGTCGGTCATCCAGGCCTGGTCGCCGTCTTCGAACGCGCCGATGATGCGGCCGCCGCTCATGCGGAAGGTATCGATGTTGTCGCCCTGCTGCAGGGCACCGATGGTGCCGCCGGTCATGACGAAGTCATCGCGGCCGCTTCCCTGCGTGACCACACCGGTGACGGTGCCGCCGCTGACGGTCATCTGGTCGTCGCCGGTGCCCTGGTCGATGCTGTCGATCGTACCGCCGCTGAGCAGCAGCACGTCGTTGCCATCCCCCTGCAGCACGCTGCCGCCGATGCTGCCGGCCAGCATCTCCAGGCGATCATTGCCGGCGCCGAACTGCACACCGGTACGTCCGCTGATGGTGCCGCGGTTGACCAGCACGCTGTCGCCGGCGCCAACGAACTGCAGTGCGGTGTTGTTGCCGGTGCTGATGCTGCCGGTGTTGTCCACCCGGCTGCCGCCACCGAGTTGCACTGCGACCCCGCCCACCGAACTGATCGCGCCGAGATTGGACAGCGCGTGACCACCGGCACCGATCAGGGAAATCGCACTGCCGCCGCCGGCCTGCTGCAACTGCGCACCGCTGCCGACATTCACCGTGATGCCCGCCGCGCCATTGGCGCTGACCGCTACGGTTTCGGGATTGGGCGCCGCGCTGCTGCAGCTGACGGTCTGCCCGGCCACCGGCGCGGTTGCATCGCAGCCCGCCCAGGCGGCCGGGGCGGCCAGCGCGAGCAGCGAGGGGACGGTCAGGATCTGCAGTACGGACAGGCTCAGGCGGCGCTGGCGGAGCCGGCGCGGAACGTCATGGGACATACGGCACTCCTGGGTCGGGGGATCAGGAACTGCGGATGTGATGCGTAGCACTGCCGACGCAGTCTGACGCGCCATGAATGGTTTGGGGAGATAAATTAATGCGATGTGCATCACGCTATGGACGTGAAATAGCGCGGCCGTCACGCGGCCGGGATGTTGCTGAACAGGTTTGCCAGGGTGCAGGAGCAAGCAACCGCATCCACGCATGGCGTGGATTCACGTGGGGCGCGGACGCGTGTGCATCCACGCATGGCGTGGATCTACCCGGGGTGCGGACGCGTGTGCATCCACGCATGGCGTGGATCTACCCGGGGTGCGGACGCGCGTGCATCCACGCATGGCGTGGATCTACCCGGGGTGCGGACGCGCGTGCATCCACGCATGGCGTGGATCTACCCGGGGTGCGGACGCGTGTGCATCCACGCATGGCGTGGATCTACCCGGGTGCGGATGCGTGTGCATCCACGCATGGCGTGGATCTACCCGGGGTGCGGACGCGTGTGCATCCACGCATGGTCTGGATCCACGTGGGGCGCGGATCCACCTGGGGCGCGGACGCGTGTGCATCCACGCATGGTCCTCGGGTGCAGGCGCGTATCGTCCGGCACCGGAACGCGCGTGGATGCAGGCAATGGCCAGTAGATCCACGCCATGCGTGGATGGCGCCTTGCCCGTCGCCGGTCAGATCTTCAGATAGATGTGACGCCGGTCCAGCCACCAGGCTACGCCCCACCACAGCGCCACGAAGGCCAGCGCCTGCAGCATCGAGGCCAACTCCAGCGTGTGCGGCATCGCCGTGGCCAGCTGCTGCCAGACCCAACCCCAGGCGCCGGTAGCCAGCAGGATCACCGACATCACCGACGCCCCCAGATAGGCGGTGATGGCATTGACGCCGAAGCGTCGTCCTAGCGCGGGCCAGCCCCTGCGATCAATCAGCACATGCCCCAGCCACAACGCGAGCGCGGCCAGGCCACCGGTCCACAGCACATAGCTGGGGGTCCACAGCTGTTTGTTGAGCGGCAGCACCGTTGCCAACAGCAGACCCAGCACGGCCGTGACCGCGCCCAGCCCGGCCAGGGCGCTGGCGCGACCGCTGCGCAGCAGGCCCCCGGCCAGCAGGCCCAGCACGGTGCTGGCCAGCGCGCCGAGGCTGCTCAGCAGGCCTTCGGGGTCATGACCGAGACCGGTGTCGGCGTGCCACTGGTAGATCCACGGTGCGAACAGTGCGGTATCCACGCGGCTGGCCGGATTGGTCCACGGCGCAAGATCGCCCACACCCAGCAACAGTGCGGTGTATCCGATCAACAGCATCAGCAGCACGGCCAGCTGCGCACGCGGTCGTGCGTACACCGCAAGCACGCCTGCCAGCGCCGCACACAGTCCAATGCGCTGCAGCACCCCCCATATCCGGAAGTGATGCGTGTGCAGCGTCCACCACACCAGCAGATGCAGCAGCACACCGGCAATGACAATGCGCAGCGCGCGCTCCAGCACGCCGCGCGCCAGTGCCGGGCGGGCCGCAGGATCCAGCGCGCGGGGTGCCACGCTGAAGGCCATCGACACACCGACCAGGAACAGGAAGAACGGGAATACCAGGTCGGTGGGTGTGCAGCCGTGCCAATCGGAATGGCGCAGCGGTGCGAACACCGCGCTCCAGTCACCGGGGTTGTTGACCAGCAGCATCGCCGCCACGGTGATGCCGCGCAGGGCGTCGATCGAGCCCAACCGGCGTGGCGGCGTGCTGCCCATCATCAAGCCGCCTCGTACTGGCCGGCGATCCAGGTGCCGCGCACCTGCAGCGCATCGTCCAGCAGCACCAGGTCGGCCTGGTAGCCCTCGGCGATATGGCCGAGGCGATCATCGACGTTGAGGAACTGCGCCGGGTAGGTCGATGCCATGCGTGCGGCTTCGGCCAACGGCTGGCCCAGCAGCTGCACGGTGTTGCGTACGGCGGTGGCCATGTCCAGCGCTGAGCCGGCCAGCGAACCGGCGGCATTGCGCACGACACCATCGATGGCAGTGATCGTTTCGCCATACAGCACATAGCTGGGGTCGTCGGCACCGACCGGCGGCATCGCATCGGTCACCAGCAGCAGGCGGCCGCGCGGCTTGGCCGCCAGCGCCACGCGCAGGCTGGCCGGGTGCACATGCACGCCATCGACGATGATGCCGATCCAGCTGTCGCGATCTTCCAGCGCGGCACCGACGGCGCCGGGCTCGCGGCCCTGCAGCGGCGACATGGCGTTGTACAGATGGGTGAAACCGCGCACGCCGGCATCCAGCCCGGCACGGATCTCTTCGTACGTGCCGGCGGTATGCCCGGCAGCGACGATCACACCGCGTTCCACGAGTGCGCGGATGGTCTCCAGCGGCACGCGTTCCGGTGCCAGCGTCAGCAGGGTCACACCGTTGTCCAGTGACGCGGCGAGTGCGATTTCCGCCTCGTCGGGCACGCGGAACTTGCTGGCATCGTGGGTGCCCTTGCGCGCCGGTGCGATGTACGGGCCTTCCAGGTGGATGCCGATCACGCCCGGCACGCCCTGCGCGATCGCTTCGCGCAACGCAGCGATGGCCTCGCGCATCACCGCTACGTCATCGCTGATCAGGGTCGGCAGCATCGCCGTGGTGCCGAAACGCCGGTGCGCCTGCGCAATGGTGCGCAGCGACGCAACATCCGGCGTGTTGTTGAACAGCGCGCCCCCCCCACCGTTGACCTGCACGTCGATGAAGCCGGGCAGCAGCCAGCCGCCGCCCAGGTCCACCTGCTCGTCGGCACTGCCCAGCTGCGGTGCCGCATCGGGCAGCAGTGCACTGATGCGGCCCTCCTCGATCACCACGGCGAGGTCGTCGCGGAATGCATCGCCGGCCAGGATGCGCGCGTTGCGCAGCACCGTCTTGCGCGAAGCGGTGTCCATCAGACGGTCTCCGTCACCTTGTTCAGATGCGGCGGCAGGTCCGGGTTGAAACCGCGGCGCAGGGCCAACGCGTTGATCGCACGGTAGAAGCTCTGCACGGTCAGCAGCGGCGCGCACAACGGGTGCGGTGCGGCGGCCACCGGCAGGTTGCCGCCCGCGCCGGCCAGCCACACCTGTGCGCCGCGCGCGGTGAATTCCTCGGCCACGGCACGGGTGCCGGCGCCGGTTTCATCCGGCTGGGCGAAGGCCAGCACCGGGAAGCCGCGGTCGACCAGCGCCATCGGCCCATGCTTGACCTCGGCCGAGCTGTAGGCCTCGGCGTGCAGGCTGCAGGTTTCCTTGAACTTCAGCGCCGCTTCCTGCGCAGCGCCCAGGCCCAGGCCACGGCCGAGCACGAACAGGTTGTTGGCATCCACCAGGCCCTCGGTCACCGGGCTCCAGTCGCACTGCCATGCCTCGCGCATCGCATCAGGCAGCAGATCCAGCGCGTTGCGCAGGCTGCTGTCCTGCTTCCAGTACGCCGCCAGCTGCAGCAACGCGGACAACGAGGCGAGGTAGCTCTTGGTCGCCGCCACGCTTTTTTCAACACCGGCATGCAGCGGGATGACCGTGTCGGCCAGCTGTGCAAGCGGCGAATCCTCCACATTGACCAGCGCCACCACGCGCGCACCGGCGGCCTTGGCCGCCTCGGCGTTGCGCAGCAGGTCCGGGCTCTTGCCCGACTGCGAAATGACGATGAACAACGCACCGCGCAGCTGCAGCGGCGCGGCATACACCGAACCCACCGACGGCGATGCCGAGGCAACCACCAGGCCCAGCTGGGTTTCCAGCAGGTACTTGCCGTAGGTGGCGGCGTGGTCGGAACTGCCGCGCGCGCAGGTGACCACGAACGGTGGCGGCGTGGCGCGCAGGCTGGCCGCCAGCGTTTCCATCACGGTGTGGTTGCGCGCGAACTGGCGGGCGACCACGTCGGCTGCTTCGGCGGCCTCGGCGAACATCAAGGTGGCGGTGGGGTCTGACAGCGACATGGCAGGCTCAGGCAGGATCGGAAGGAAGGGGGCGGGTGCCGGCAGGACGCATCGGCGCGGTGGAACCACGTACCACCAGCTGCGGCACGAAGCCCTGGTTGTGCAACGGTGCCGGCGCATCGTCGTAGGCATCGCTGCGCAGCTGCGCGATCAGCAGGCGCGCGGCGTGGCGGGCGATGTCCTCAGTGGCCTGCTTGGCGGTGGTCAGCGGCGGCCACGACTGGCGCGAGAACGGGCTGTCCTCGAAGCCGGCGATGGACAGGTCGTAGGGCACGTTCATGCCCGCAGACTTGGCGGCGGCCAGCACGCCGGCGGCGATTTCATCGTTGGAACCGAAGATGGCAGTGGGCGGCTCGCGCAGCGCCAGCAGGCGGCGCGCACCACGGAAGCCGTCATCGAAGGTGTAATCGCCCTGCACCACCAGGTGCTTGTCCACGGTCATGCCGTAGTCCTTCAGCGCGGCCTCGTAACCGGCATAGCGTTCGCCCGAGGAACGGTGCGAGGTGCCGCCCCACAGGAAGCCGATGCGCTGATGGCCCAGCTGGATCAGGTGCTCGGTGATCTCATAGGCGGCTTCGCGGTCATCGACGAACACGCAGGCACCATCGGCCGGATCTTCGGTGGCGGCGATGATGCGCACCAGCTTGATGCCGCGCGCGGTCAGCGCCTGGATCAGGTCGCGGCGCTCGGACATCGGCGCGGTCAGCACCAGCCCGGCCAGGCGCGAACGCTGCACCCAGTCGGCCAGTTCATCGGCCAGCAGCGGCGAGCTGGAATCGCACGGGTGGATCTGCAGGCCGAAGCCGGTTTCGCGGCAGGCCGCGAGCACGCCGTTCTGCACGCCGATGATGTGGTACGGGTTGGGGTTGTCATACACCAGCCCGATCACGAAGGTGGTGCCGCTGCGCAGGTTGCGCGCGGACGGATCGGGTTCGTAGTCGAGTTCGGCGATGGCACGCAGCACCCGCGCGCGGGTGGCCTGCATCACCGAGGGCTCGTTGTTGATCACCCGCGATACCGTCTTCAGCGAGACCTTGGCCTTTTCGGCAACGTCCTTGATGGTCGCTCTGCGCATCGGCTTTTCCTGGGGTTGGCTGCCGTCCATCATCGCCTATCAGACCTTGTCCTGCGGCAGGCCGGCACGATGGCCGATCACCGAGTAGAACAGGATGTACAAGTAGCAGGGCACCATCAGCAGCAGGAACACCAGCTGGAAGTCGATGTGCTGCTTGAGCACCGCGAACAGCTGCGGAATGATCGCGCCGCCGGCGATGCCCATCACCAGCAGGGCCGAGCCGGTTTCGGTGAAGCGCCCCAGGCCGCGGATGGCCAGCGGGAAAATGGCCGGCCACATCATCGCATTGGCGAAGCCCAGCAGCGCCACGAAGGCCACCGAGACGTAGCCGTGGGTGAAGAACGCACCCAGGCAGAACACCACGCCCAGCACTGCCGAAATGGTCAGGTAACGCGACTGCGACACCACGCGGGGGATCAGCGCCAGGCCGACCACGTAGCCGATGAGCATGGCAAACAGGGTCAGCGAGGTGAACATCTTGGTCTGGTCCAGCGGCAGGTCGAAGCCGTGGCCATAGGTGCCGATCGCATCGCCGGCCATTACCTCTACGCCGACATAGACGAACAGGCACAGCACGCCCAGCCACAGGTGCGGGAACTGGAAGATGCTGCGGCGCTCCGCGGTGCCCGGCGCACCGGCTGGCGTGGCGTTGGCTTCGGAAGCCTTGATTTCAGGCAGCGGCGAGAACAGCACCGCCACCGCCAGCACCACCAGCACAGCGGCCATGGCCAGGTAGGGCGCGTGGATCTTGGCAGCGAATTCGTTGAGCAGCTGTGCCTTGGTGGCTTCGTCTGCGGCGGCCACGGTGGCCGACAGATCGCCGATGCCGTGCAGCACCAGGGTGCCGATCAACACCGGTGCCAGCATGCCGGCAATTTTGTTGCAGATGCCCATCAGCGCGATGCGCCGTGCCGCCGTTTCGATCGGGCCGAGGATGGAGATGTACGGGTTGATCGCGGTCTGCAGCAGCGCCAGGCCACTGCCGATCACGAACAGGCCACCGAGCGCACCGGGATACCAGCGCTGGGTGGCGAATTCGCCGAACAGCGCCGCACCGCCGGCCATCACCAGCAGGCTCAGGCTCAGGCCCTTCTTCATGCCGGTGCGGCGCAGGATCCACGACGCCGGCAGGGCCAGGAAGAAGTAGGACAGGTAGAACACCATCAGCACCAGGAAGGCACCGACCTCGCTCAGTTCAAAGGCGAGTTTGACGAAGGTGATCAACGGGCCGTTGAGCCAGGTGAAGAAGCCGATCAGGAAGAACAGCACGCCGACGATGGCGATGGACGAGGCCACGTTCGGGCGTGCGCTTGCAGCGGGGACGGCTGACATCAGGAGGGCTCCTGCGGCGACGGTCGCAGAACACGACGTCGGAGAGTGGCTGGGAACAACGTTGTCACATTCTTTCGATGGACGAGGGCGGTTTGTCAACGACATCACGCAGGCACCGTCACCTCATGCTGCACTGCGCAAGCGCGCGGAACACGCTTCGGCTGAATGCGCTTTGGCCTTGAAGCCCCTTGCTGCAAGGGTTCCACGGGGGAGGCGGCACTCACGCCATGTAAACGTTTACGGCGATCTGCATTCGTTGCAGCGCAGCAACGAAAGTGTCACGAACTCGTTGACATCGTTGTCAACGCGGTTACAGACTCCGCCCCAATCGCCGGCTCCATCGTTGCCCTTTCCGGGCCGGCCCACCTGCAGCAGGAGCCCGCGTGACCGCCAGCCAGCCCGCCCCCGCCCATGTCCTGTCCCCCGTCGCGCCCTCGTTTCTGGCCGCCGACGTTGGCGGCACCCATGTGCGTGTTGCCCGGGTCCAGGCCAGTGGCGATGACGCCCACCCGGTGCAGGTGCTCGATTACCGCAAGTACCGCAACGCCGACCATGGCGGGCTGAGCGCGATCCTGGCCGACTTCCTCGGCGAAGGCCCGCGCCCGGCGCACTGCGTGGTGGCCACCGCCGGCTTCGCCCGCGACGACGGCACGGTCATCACCGCCAACCTGCCGTGGCCGCTGTCGGCGCGCCAGGTGGAGGCCGACGTCGGCCTGCAGCGCGTGCACATCGTCAATGACTTCGAAGCGGTGGCCTACGCCGCTGCGCAGGTCGATGCCAGCGGTGTGCTGCACCTGTGCGGACCGGAATCGGCCGCGCGCGGCCCGACCCTGGTGGTCGGCCCCGGCACCGGCCTGGGCGCTGCGCTGTGGATCCCCACGGCGAACGGCCCGGTGGTGCTGGCCACCGAAGCCGGCCAGCCGACCCTGGCCGCCAGCACCGAACTGGAGATGGCCATCGTCCGCCACATGCAGCGCGACCGCGCGCACGTGTCGATCGAGCATGCCCTGTCCGGCCCCGGCCTGATGAACCTGTACCACGCGATCTGCGCGCTGCAGGACCAGGCGCCGACGCTGGCCAGCCCCGATGCGGTCACCGCTGCGGCTATGGCCGGCAGCGACCCGCTGGCACGGCAGGCGCTGGATGTGTTCTGCGGCCTGCTGGGCAGCACCATCGGCGACATGGCGCTGTTCTATGGCGCCCACGGCGGCGTCTACCTGGCCGGCGGCATCCTGCCGCAGATCCGCGAGTACCTGCGCACCAGCACGTTCGTCGAACGCTACCTGCAGAAGGGGCCGATGGGCGAAGCGCTGGCACGCATCCCGGTGAAGGTGGTCGAGCACGGGCAGCTGGGCGTGATCGGCGCTGCCAGCTGGTTCCTGCTCCACGCCGACGCCTGAACCTGCAATCGGCTTCAACGCAATCGCAGCACGCAGTACGTGGCACGCCAATGCACGGGACATCGCCGCCCCGCGCCCCACAACGCAGTCGCAATCGAATATCGCCGCCGGTATCCAATCGAGTGATGAGGAGAGACATCATGAACACCTGCAAGACCCTGCTTTCGGCCGCCATCGTCAGCTGCCTCGCCTTCACTGCAAACGCGCAGCAGGCCACCCCGACCCAGACCGCCACCGACCTGGATACCGTGACCGTCACCGGTATCCGCGGTTCGATGGAAAAGTCGCTGGACACCAAGCGCGAAGCCAATGCGCGCGTGGAAGTGGTTACCGCTGAAGACGTGGGCAAGCTGCCGGCGCACAACGTCGCCGACACCCTGCAGCGCCTGCCGGGCGTGAACATCAGCTCGTCCAGCGCCGATGAAGGCGGCTTCGACGAAGCCGACCGGGTCAGCCTGCGCGGCACCAGCCCCAGCCTCACCCAGACCCTGATCAACGGCCACACCGTCGGTTCGGCCGACTGGTTCGTGCTCAGCCAGGGCAACAACGTCGGCCGCAGCGTCAGCTACTCGCTGCTGCCGTCCGAGCTGGTCAGCTCGGTGGAAGTGAACAAGTCCTCGCAGGCCAAGCTGCAGGACGGCGGCACCACCGGCACGGTCAACATCATCACCCGCAAGCCGCTGGAATTCTCCAAGCAGTTCACCGCCGAAGGCTCCATCGGCATGGTGCGCTCGGACCAGGCCAAGTCGAACGATCCGCAGTATTCGGCCCTGTTCAACTACAAGAACGATGAAGGCACCTTCGGCGTGATGGTGCAGGGCTTCAGCCAGAAGCGCGAACTGCGCCGCGAAGCACAGGAAATCCCGGGTGGCTTCTTCAAGATCGGCGCCGATGATCCGGTCGCCAAGACCAACCCGGACCTGATCGGCGTCAATGTTCCCGGCCTGCTGGGTTCGACCCTGTTCGAACAGACCCGTGAGCGCAAGGGTGGCCTGGTCTCGCTGCAGTTCAAGCCGACCGACAGCCTCACCCTGGGCCTGAACGGTTTCACTTCCGAACTGGAAGCGAACAACTACAACCGCAACTTCATGATGTTCGGCAACAGCTTCGCCAAGTCGCAGGCGCCCAATCCGGGCTATGTGGTGAAGGATGGCGTGCTGACCAACGCCACCTATGCGGGCGTGCCGGGCACCAACTACGCGGTGTACGACATGATCTACCGCGAGTCGAAGGCCAAGTCGAGCTATGTCACCTTCGATGCCGACTGGCAGATCAGCGACAGCCTGACCGCCAAGTTCCAGGCCGGCAGCACCAAGGGCACCGGTGAGACCCCGCGCCAGTACATCGCCGAGGTCACGGTGGGCAGCGGCGGTGGCGCCAACTGGGCCACCCACGGCGCCGGTTCGCCGATCGACTGGAACGTCGGCGGCGACCTCTCGCCCAACGGCGTCACCAGCTTCGGCACCTGGGGCAACCAGCAGGTCACCGCGGAAGACAAAGAGAAGTGGGCCACGCTCGACTTCAACCAGTACTTCAATGACGGCGGCGTGCTGAGCTCGATCGATTTCGGTGTGCGCTTTGCCGACCACAAGCGCGAAGCGCTGTCGCCGGAAGGCGCGACCCCGGGTGATATCTGGAGCGCGCTGAAGAACGGTGCCACCTCCAACTATCCCAATGGCTTCGCCGGCGATATCGGCGGCACCTTCCCGCGCAACATCTGGTACTTCACCCCGGGTGCGCTGAAGGATGCGGTGACCAACAACTCCACCTGGCTGGCCGGCAACGATGGCCCGACCGGTCGCCACAACTACGGCGCCGAGTGGCAGGTGAAGGAAAAGAACTACGCCGGCTACGTGCAGGCCAACTTCCGCGGTGACTGGTGGAGCGGCAACCTCGGCCTGCGCTATGTGAACATCAAGCAGGACATCAACACCTACAACGCGGTCAGCAACGCCGCCGATGCCGATGTCAGCAGCCTGTTCGGCATGTGGGAACGCATGGCCTTCCAGAACAAGCGCAACCGCGTGCTGCCCAGCGCCAACATCAAGTTCGACCTGGACGACAACCTCGTGCTGCGCGTGGCCGCTTCGCAGACCCAGACCCTGCCGGACTACTCGGCGCTGGGCGCATCCTCGTACGGTTCGGACCTGAACCGCACCGGCGGCGGCGGCAACCCGAACCTCAAGCCGACCCTGTCCAGCAACCTGGATGCCAACCTGGAGTGGTACTTCATGCCGCGCGGCCTGCTGTCGGTCGGTGCGTATCACATGAAGCTGAAGGACTACATCGCCTTCGACGTGGTCTCGCGCCAGCTGTACAGCGAGCTGAGCAACCAGCTTGAGACCTACCAGATCTCCACCCCGATCAATGCCGACGGCAAGGTCACCGGCGTGGAAGTGGCCTACGAGCAGCCGATCGGCGAGTACTTCGGCGTCAATGCCAACTACACCTACGCCAACGGCAGCACCGCCCACACCTGGTCGGACGGTTCGCACAACCTGCTGGGCACCTCGAAGAACACCTACAACGTGGGCGCCTACTTCGAGAACGAGCGCTTCGGTGCACGCGTCAGCTACACCCACCGCTCCTCGTTCCTGATCAGCCTGTCGGGCACCAACCCGTACTACCAGGATGACTTCGGCACGCTGTCGGCCTCGCTCAGCTACAAGGCAACCGACTGGCTGAGCATCAGCCTGGATGGCCTGAACCTCAACAACCCGACCTACAAGTACTACCAGACCGCGGCCATCCCGACCTCGTTCTACAGCAACGGTCGCCAGTACTATCTGAACTTCCGCTTCAAGTACTGATCCACCGGCAGCTTCATCGCCGAGTCGTGCACGCACGCCGGGCCTGGGTCACACCGGGCCCGGCGTTTTTCATGTATAGCGAACCTCGCACCCGATCCAAGGAGTCGTTCCGATGACGAAGCCCTCCCGCGCCAGGATGCGCAGCCTTCTGCTGCTGGGCAGCCTGCTGGCCACCCTGCCTGCGTTGCCCGCGCTGGCGGCCAGCGATGCCCCCGCGCTCGATACCGGCCCTGGCCCGCAGCTGCGCGCCGGCAGCCTGATGCTGATTCCAGCACCGGCCAACGTGCAGCGCGGCAGTGGCGCAGGCATCACCGTCGCCGCAGCAACCGCGCTGCAGGCCGACGGCGAAGCCGCGCAGCGCGTGGCAGTGCAGTTCGCCGACCTGCTGGCGCGCAGTGGCGGTCCGCGTCTTGCGCTGGCCACTGGCAAGGCGGCCGGCAAGGCCGGCAGCATCCGCTTCGAGATCGTGCCGACCTTCCGCGACAGCGGCGAGGGCTACACCCTGGAAAGCACCGCGCAGAGCGTGCTGGTGCAGGCCGGCAACGAGACCGGTCTGTTCTATGGCGCCACCACCCTGGCCCAGCTGGCCACGGGCGGCAGCAACGGTGCGCTGCCGGCAGTGCAGATCCAGGACGCGCCGCGCTTCAGCTGGCGCGGCTTCATGCTCGATTCGGCGCGCCATTTCCAGAGCCTGGACGAGATCAAGCGCGTGCTCGACGCGATGGCCGCGCACAAGCTCAACACCTTCCATTGGCACCTGACCGATGACCAGGGCTGGCGCATGGAGATCAAGCGCTACCCGAAACTGACCGGCGTGGGCAGCTGCCGCTTGCCGGCCGGTGATGGCGGCATCGATCCGGTCAGCGGCCAGGAGCATCCGTACTGCGGTTTCTACACGCAGGATCAGATCCGCGAAGTGATCGCCTACGCCGCCGCGCTGCATATCCAGGTGATTCCGGAAATCGATGTGCCCGGCCACGCCACCGCCGCGATCGCCGCGTATCCGGAACTGGGTTCGGTCAGCACCCCGCTGAAGCCGCTGAGCGAATGGGGCGTGTTCCCGAACCTGTTCAATGTCGAAGATGGCACCGTCACCTTCCTGGAAAACGTGCTGGAAGAGGTCATCGCGCTGTTCCCGGCCAAGTACGTACACGTGGGCGGCGACGAAGCGGTGAAGGACCAGTGGGAAGCATCCAAGCAGGTGCAGCAGCGCATGCGTGCGCTGGGCATCAAGGATGAAATGGCCATGCAGAGCCACATCATCAAGCGCCTGGAAACCTTCCTGGAACAACACGACCGGCGCCTGATCGGCTGGGATGAAATCCTCGAGGGCGGGCTGCCGCCGCAGGCCACGGTGATGTCCTGGCGCGGCACCGAAGGCGGGCTGGCCGCTGCCAGTGCCGGCCACGATGTGGTGATGTCGCCGGTCAGCCACCTGTACCTGGATTACCTGCAGACCGCCTCGCCGAACGAACCGCCGGGCCGCCCGACCCAGGTGAACCTGGGCAAGCTCTACAACTACGAACCGGTACCGGCCGAACTGGCCGCCGACAAGCGCGGGCACATCCTGGGCCTGCAGGCGAACATGTTCACCGAACACACGCGCAGCTACGCGCGCCTGCAGCACAACCTGTTCCCGCGCCTGGCCGCGGTGGCCGAGACCGGCTGGAGCACGCCGCAGCAGCGTGATTTCCGCGACTTCCTGGCACGCCTGCCCTCGCAGCTGCAGCGCTATCGTGCGTGGGGCCTGGCCTATGCGCAGACCCCGTTCGAGGTTGGCGTGGCGTACGCCGATGACCGCGCCCGCAACACGGTGACCGTTTCGCTGGCCAATCCGCTGGGCTATGAAGTGCGCTACAGCACCGACGGCCAGCCGGTCACTGCGCGTTCGCCGCTGTACCAGCAGCCGCTGACCGCGCCGCTGCCGGCCACCGTGCAGGCCGCCGCGTTCTACCAGGGCCAGGCACTGGCGGCGGCACCGACGGTGGCCGCGTACACCGCGCAGTCGCTGCTGTCGCGGCACAGCCAGGAGCTGCGCAGCTGCGTGGGCGAGAAGGGCCTGGTGCTGCGCCTGGAAGACGATGGCCCGCGCGAAGGCACCCGTGCGGTATTCACCGTGGACATCTTCCAGCCGTGCTGGCGCTGGCCGCAGGCACAGCTCGATGGCGTCGGCAGCGTGGAAGTGCGCGCAGGCCGCATTCCGTACTACTTCCAGCTGGCCCACGACGAACCGAAGCGCCGCTTCGAGAAGGCCAAGGCTGCGCACGGTGAAATGCAGGTCCGTCGCGGCGACTGCAGCGGCAAGGTGCTGGCGCAGGTACCGCTGCCGGCCCAGCCCGATGCAGATGGCTTTGTGACCCTGCATGCGCCGCTGCCGAAGGGCACCGGCGGTACCGGTGATCTGTGCATCAACTTCACCGGCGACACCCGCCCGGCGATGTGGGTGCTGGATGAGGTCACGCTGGGGAAGTAACGGCGGCCCTGCTCCCCGGTGCGGGCTTTGGTCGGCACCGGGGATTCATCCACGCATGGCGTGGATCTACGGGAACGCTTCATCCACGCATGGCGTGGATCTACTGGAACGCTTCATCCACGCATGGCGTGGATCTACTGGAACGCTTCATCCACGCATGGCGTGGATCTACTGGAACGCTTCATCCACGCATGGCGTGGATCTACTGAACCTCAGCCGCGCCAGCGCAGCAGCAGGTCGCGCAGCGGCGTCAGCGCAACACCCAGGCCTGCCAGCACGCCAATCGTGTTGGCCAGCGCGTCCATCGAGTCGGCCATGCGATTGCTGGTCAATGCACCCTGTGCAAACTCGATGCCGATGCCCATCAGCACCAGCCCCACGCCTACCCACAGCAACGGCCGGCCACGCCGGAACAACTGCACCGCACTGCCGGCCAGGATGAAATAGGCCAGGAAATGCTCGCCCTTGTCGCTGTTTTCAGGCAGCGGGATCGGCGGCGGCGGAATCAGGCAGACCACGATCACGGTCAGCACCGCCAGCCACCACAGCGCCAGCCACAACCGCGGGCGGCGTAGCGGCTTCAACATGGCGCATTCTCTACCGGCATCATCCAACCGCGCGCGCCACCCCGCCGGGCATGGCCCGGCGCCACCGCACTCACAGGCGCCAGCTCAGGTCACCCAGCTCGAAGGCCGGTTCGAAATCGACGTCACGCTGCAGGCCGATGGCCTGGAAGCGCTCACCCATCTCGGTCGGCAGGGTCAGCTTCTTCACCTGGTCACGCAGCTGGATGCGGCCCACTTCATCGGTGCGCTCTTCGGCCAGGGTCAGCACCTGGTCCAGACCATTGCCGAGCAGGAAGCTGGCCTGGCTGCAGTAGCCGGCCAGCTCGAAACCACCCTGCAGCCCTGCTTCGGCCATGGCGGTGAAGTCGACCGATGCGGTGATGTCCTGCAGGCCCGGCCACCGGTAGATCTCGTTGTGCACGTGCTGGCGATAGAACGCGCGCACGGTACCGTCATCGCGGTCTTCCATGTAGAACTCACCGCGGTTGTAGCCGTAATCGACGAACAGCATCGCGCCGCGGCGCAGGCCGCCCGCCACCGCCTGCAGCCAGTACGGCAGCTGCGGCAGCACCTCGGAACGGTAGCCCTCGGCAAAGGGCTTTTCCAGGTAGCGCTCAAGATGGCGCACCGCGCCATTGAGCAGGATGTCGGCCGGCTGCGCGCCACGGATGAAGTTGCCCGCGCCATCCAGTTCCACGGTTTCTTCGTACACCTCGCCATCGCGGATCAGAAAGCGCGGCGTGGGCAGCGCGTCGATCACTTCATTGGCGAACACCACGCCGTCCCACTCCTCTTCGAACGGGCGGTCGATCCAGTCCACCCGCGTGGCCAGTTCGGCCGGCAGGTTCTGCTGCAGGCGTTCCTGCTGGCGCTGGCGCAGGTCCGCGCTGGGTTCCAGGATGGCGTAGCGGGCGGGCAATGCTTCCAGTTCGGCCAGGCGCAGCAGCACCGCCTCGGCGAAGGCGCCGGTGCCGCCGCCCAGCTCCAGCATGCGTGCCTGCGCGCCCAGCTGGCCCAGCACCGGTGCCAGTGCATTGGCCACGCTGCCCGCAAACAGGCTGCCCAGCTCGGGGGCGGTGGTGAAGTCGCCACTGCCGCCGAACTTGCTGGCGCCGGCGCTGTAATAGCCCCACCCCGGCGCGTACAGGCACAGCTCCATGAAGCGGGAGAACGGCATCGCGCCGCCCTGCGCGAGGATCTCCGCGCGCAGGGCGGCGGCCAGCTGATCGCTATGGGCCAGGGCATCGGCTTCGGGCAGGGGGAAGGTAGGCTGCATGGCGTCTTCGAATGCGGTGACAATGGTGCACAGGATAGCCGAGCCTTGGAGGACCCTCGATGAGTGACACCGCCCCCGTGGCCCTGATCACCGGCAGCGCCCGCCGGATCGGCGCCGCCATCGCGCGCCAGTTCCACGCCTGTGGCTGGTCGGTGGTGCTGCACGCCAACACCTCCAGCGCCGAACTGCAGCAGGCCGCCTTCAATCTGGACAACGAGCGCCCCGGCAGCGTGCTGGCGCTGCAGGCCGACCTGCGTGACGCCGAGGCCCTGCCCGACCTGGTGGAACAGGCCGTGACCCACTTCGGGCGCCTGGATGCGCTGGTCAACAACGCCTCCAACTTCTTCCCCACCCCGCTCGGCCAGGTCACGGCCGAGGCGATGGACGAGCTGTACGCCGTCAACGCGCGCGCACCGCTGTTGCTGTCACAGGCGGCGGCCCCCTACCTGCGGCGCCAGCACGGCTGCATCGTCAACCTCACCGACCTGCACGGCACCGACCCGATGCGCGACCACATCGCCTACACGATGGCCAAGGCCGCGCTGGAGATGGCCACCCGCTCGCTGGCGCTGGAACTTGCACCCAAGGTGCGGGTGAATGCGGTAGCCCCCGGCGCGATCCTGTGGCCGGAACAGGGCAAGGACGATTTCGCCCGCGAGGCGCTGCTGGCACGCACGCCACTGGCGCGCACCGGTACGGTCGAGGAGATCGCCGAGGCGGTGTACTGGCTGGTGGCCGAAGGCAGCTTCATCACCGGCCACACCCTGCGCGTGGATGGCGGGCGCACGGTCAGTTGAAATGTTGCCGGCCAGCAGCCGGCACTACCGGTAGGTGCAGCCACCCATGGGGTGGCTCTACTGCAGGATGCGCGATGTCAGTAGAGCCACCCCATGGGTGGCTGCAGTGGACGCAGCGCTGGGTCAATCCAGCGCGTCGGCGTCCAACTCCACCACCTCGAACGCTTCGCCAAACTGCTTGTGCGCGCGCCACAAGGCAGCCAGCGTCAGCCCACTTACCGGGTCGATGAAATCCGGAGCGATGTCGGCCAGCGGCTTCAGTACGAAGGCATGCTTCAGTTCCTGGCGCGGAATGCGCAGATGGCCCGGGCCTTCCACCACCAGGTCGCCATAGAACACCACGTCGATGTCCAGGGTACGGTCGGAAAAGCGCGGGCCGCTGCGATCGCGGCCATGCGCGTCTTCCAGCGCATGCAGCCAGTCGTCCAGTTCCTGCAGCGGCAGGTCGGTTTCGATCGCTACGCCGTTGTTGAGGAAGGCCGGCCCGTCGAAACCGACGGCGGCTGTCCGATAGGCGTCAGACACCTGCAGCGCACCAAAGCGCTCGCGCAGGGCCGCCACCGCGGCATGGAGGTAGCGGCGGGGATGGACGTTGCTGCCCAGGCTCAGGAGCACGGTGGTCATGCGGTTCCGGTAACGGCAATCAGGTGAAGCGCGGGCATGCCATCGTCACGGCGGCCTGCCTACACTCCGGGATGCATATGATAGGGCACCGACATGACCTATTGCGTTGGAATCGAGGTGGACGAGGGCCTGGTCTTCGCCGCCGACACCCGCACCAATGCCTCGCTGGACGATGTCCGCGTGCACCGCAAGCTGCACGTGTTCCAGTACCCCGGCAAGGCCGCCTATGTGCTGATGGCCGCAGGCAATCTGGCCACCACCCAGCTGCTGGTCTCGCGCCTGAAGCGCGATGCCGACGAGCGGCGCTCCCCCAACCTGTACGACATGACCCACCTGTTCGAGGCCGCCGAGTACGTGGGCAGGCTGCTGGTGGACAGCCAGGTGCACTGCGAGCACACCGAGCACGGCCATGACGGGGTCAATACCCAGGCCACGCTGATCTTCGGCGGGCAGATCGCCGGTGAGCAGCCCGGGCTGTACATGGTCTATCCGTTGGGCAATGCGATTGCCGCCTCGCCAGAGACGCCGTATCTGCAGATCGGCGAATCCAAGTACGGCAAGCCGATCCTGGACCGCATCATCAGCCCGACCACCCGCCTGGAAGATGCGGCGCGTACCGCCATCGTGTCGCTGGATTCCACCATCCGGTCCAACCTCTCGGTGGGCCTGCCGATCGACCTGGCACTGCTGCGTGGCGGTGAACTGCGGATCGGCCAGCAGCTGCGCCTGGGTGCCGATTCGGCGCTGTATGCCGATATCCACCAGAACTGGTCGCGACGGCTGGAGCAGGCCGTGGCCAGCCTGCCCCGGTTCCCGTGGGAAACCGCCGAACGCGACTCCTGAAAGGCCGCCGGGCATGGCCCGGTGCTACCCACAGCCTTCGGCAGCGCCGGGCCATGCCCGGCGAGGTGCAGTCAGCCCAGCGCTTCGGCCACCGCGCGGAACACCTGCTGCATCTGCAGCGGCTTGCGCAGCAGGTGTACCTCGATGCCGGCCGGGAACGCATCGGCCGGTACATCCATGGATGCTTCTTCCAGCACCAGCGCCGGGCCGCGATACCCCAGCGAGGCCATTTCGCCCAGCAACTGGCTGGCCGACAACAGCTTCGAGCCGGCATCGGCAATCACCAGTGCCGGCATCGCTTCCTGCTGCATCCAGCGCAGCGCGGCCGGGCCGTCGGACGCCAGCTGCAGCTGGTAGCCCTGGCTGGACAGCGCATTGCCCAGCAGCGAAAGCCGTGTTGCTTCGCCGTCCACCACCAGGATCGACTGCCCGCTGCCCAGCGCCACCAGCTGCTCCAGCGGTTCGCTGCCATCGCCGCTGGCGTGCATCGGCAAGCGCAGTTCAAAACAGGTGCCCTGCCCCAGCTGACTGTTGACGTGGATGCTGCCGCCGGCGCCTTCGACAATACGCTTGCATGAAATCAGGCCGAGGCCGGTGCCGTTGGCCTTGGTGGTGAAGAACGGATTGAACAGATGCGACAACGTGTCCGCATCCATGCCGGTTCCCTCATCGACCACCGCGATGCGCAGCCAGTCCTCGCCGTCGCGCTGCCCACCATGGCTGGCGGTCAGGCTCAGGTTGCCACCGTGGGGCATCGCCTGGATGGCATTCAGGGCCAGATTCAACAGCACCTGCTGCAGCTCGGTGTAGTTGGCATCCACCACCAGGTCTTCGTCCTGCACCAGCAGTTCCAGCTTCACCGAATCGGGCACGTTGCTGCGCAACAGCAGCGCCACGGCCTGGAACAGATCGTCGATCTGGATGCGCTCGCTGGCCTTGCGTGATCCGCGCACGAACGACAGCATCGATTCGGCCATCTCATGGCCACGGCGGCCGCACTCTGCGATCACATCAGCCAGATGGTGCAGCTGCGGATCCTCGGTACGTGCCTTCAGCAGGTCCGGCATGATCAGCAGCGGCTGCAGGATGTTGCGCAGATCGTGGCTGAGGCCGGCGGCAAGCAACGACAGGCTTTCCAGCCGCTGCGCGCGCATCAGTTCGGTTTCCACCCGCGAGCGCTCCATCGCGCTGCGCGCATCACGCACCGCGCGCGCCACCGCAGAAGGCAGGCGCGCCGGCTGGTGCTTGATGATGTAATCGTTGGCGCCCTTCTGCAGCGCCGCTACTGCATTCTCTTCACCCATCGTGCCGGACACGAAGATGAAGGGAACATCCGGCACCATGTCGCGCACGATGCGCAGCGCATCGTCGCCGGAAAAGCCCGGCATGCTCAGGTCCGACAACACGATGTCCGGCTGGAAGCGCGCCAGTGCCTGGCGCAGCTCATCCGCACTCTCGACCCGCTCGAAGGTGGCCTGCAGGCCTGCCTCGAGCATCTGTTCGGACATCAGCTCGGCATCCTCGGGGGAATCTTCCACCAGCAGGATGCGCAACGCGCCGAGTGCGGGACCGGTCAGGGGCATGGGCTTACTCGATCTCCGGCGCCTGGTTGATCAACGCCCAGAACTTGCCCAGCGTCTGCACGGCGCCGAAGAACTGGTCCACGTCCACCGGCTTGACCACGTAGGCATTGACGCCCATGTCCCAGCTGCGCGCCAGGTCGCTTTCTTCGCGCGAAGAGGACAGGATCACCACTGGCAACCGCTTCAGCTCGTCGTGCTCGCGGATCTGCCGCAGCACTTCCAGGCCGTCCATGCGCGGCATCTTGATGTCCAGCAGCAGCACCGCAGGCAGGCCTTCCTCGCGGCTGGCGAACGCCCCCCGGCGCAGCAGATAGTCCATCACTTCCACGCCGTCTTCGACGTGCACGATGGGATTGGCCAGGCGTGCTTCCTGCAGCGCATCGATCGCCATCTCGGCGTCGGCCGGGCTGTCTTCGGCAAGGAGGATGGTACGCAGCGTCGTCATGCGAGGGGGCCCTGTTTTTCCGCGTCAAGCACGGGGGGAAGATAGAAATGGAAAGTGGCGCCGGCATCGGGCGCGGCATCGGCCCAGATGCGGCCGCCATGGCGGGTCAGCACCCGGCGCACACTGGCCAGGCCGATCCCGGTACCTGGATAGTCGCTGGCCTTGTGCAGGCGCTGGAATACGCCGAACAACTTGCCGGCGTAGGCCATGTCAAAGCCTGCACCATTGTCGCTGACCGTGAACTGATGACCGCCGTCGGGCTGCTGTTGATAATCCACGCGCACCTTGGCGGGTTCGCGGTTGGAGGAATACTTCACTGCGTTGCCCAGCAGGTTCAGCCAGACCTGGCGCAGCATGTTTTCATCGCCCACCACGATCGGCAGCGGCGCGATGTTCCATTCCAGCTGATGCACCTGGCCGCTGTTTTCGGCCTCGCTCTGCAGGTTGGCATCCAGCATTGCGCGGGTGTCGGCCACCAGCGACTGCATGTCCACGGTCTGCTGCCGCATCGCGGCACGACCCAGGCGCGAATACACCAGCAGGTCGTCGATCAACGCGGCCATGCGCCGTGCTGAATCGGAGATCACCCGCAGGTAGTGCTGGCTCTTCTCGTCGGCCGCCTCGCCCAGGTGGCGCGACAGCTTGTCCGAGAACCCGGCCACGTGGCGCAGTGGTGCGCGCAGGTCGTGCGACACCGAATAACTGAAGGCCTCCAGTTCGCGGTTGACCTCCGAAACCTGGGCGACCTTGCCCTCCAGCTGCCGGTTCAACTCTTCCACCCGCGTCTGTACCGCGCGCTGCACGGTCACATCGCTGACAGTCAGCAGCACCACTTCGTCATCGGTGTCGGGCAGCGGCATGCGCCGCGCGTTGAGCAGCATGTAGCGCACCATGCCGTCGGTGCCGCGCTGTTCGTGCTCGAAATCCCACAGCTCACGTCCACGCAGCAGCACATCGGCCAAGCGCTGGCGAATCACCGGGTCGCGCCAGGCGCCCTCGCCCACGTCTTCCAGCAGCAGGCCATCGGCACGCTCATCCTGCAAGCCGTAAAGCTCGGAAAAGGCTGGGTTGTGCAGCTGCACGCGCAGGGCGCGATCGAGCAGTACGATCGGCTCGCGCACGGTCTGCAGCACCGACGCCGCACGCGCGGCGGCGCGCTGCGATTGCCGCTCGGCCTGCAGGCGCCGGCCGATCTGCCGCTGCAGCAGCCACAGCACCAGGCCCAGCAGCCCCAGCTGCACCACCAGCGAGCTCCACGACACGAAGTTGGTCTGGCGCTGCTGCCGCGCAGCCTGCTCGGCGCGCTGGGCCAGCAGTGCTTCCTCGCTGGCCTGCAGTTCTTCCACCAACCCACGGATCGGATACCGCGTGCTCAGGTCCTGCACCAGCTCACGCTGGTCACTGTTCGGCTCGGACCGGGCCAGGTCGCGCGCGACCGCCAAGCGCCCTTCCAGCATCGACTGGATGCGCCCGATGCGGATCAACTGGTCCGGGTTGTCGCGGGTCATCCGGCCCAGTTCGACAAGCCGCTCGGGAATATCGTTGGCCTTGGCCATGCGCTCGCGCAGGCCCGGCGCATCCACGCCCTTGGACAGCGTCAGCGCGGCCGATTCGATATCACGCACATCGGTCTGCAGCTGCTGCAGCGCCGTGCCCACCTGCTGGGTGTGGGTCACCCAGGCCATCGCTTCCTGGTTGTCCTGCTGCAGTTTGCGCAGAGTCAACCACGGCACCACGATGATCGCCGCCGCCGCCAATGCAAGGGCAGGCAGTCGCCAGCGATCCCAGATGTCATCACTGAAAACCAGCGCCATAGATCCTCGTCAACTCGGCCGCGGAAGGGAGATCCTGAACAGGATCGGCCGCGGCGGAACCGGCAATATAGCGCAGCTGGTCACATCTCTGGCGCAATCGGCCTTCCGGCAAGCAGCGAAAGGCTATCGTCACAGCCGCCACGCAGAAGGGGCGCCCCCAGCGGGGACGCCCCTTCGGCTGAACGCTGGCGCTGCAATCAGCGCTTGGCGGCGCTCACCTTCAGTGCGGCAGCATCAACGCGGGTCACGCCCTTGATGCCCTTCGCGGTGGCGATGGCCTTGTCATGCTCGGCCTTGGTGGCAACGGTGCCGCTCAGGCTGACCACGCCATTGACGGTCTCCACCTTCACTTCGGTACCCGGCACATTGCTGCTGGCCAGCAGATCGGCCTTGACCTTCGTGGTGATCCAGCTGTCGGTGACCGGCTCGTTGGAATCATGGCGGTCGGCGTGGGTCATCGCCGAGTGATCGGTTTTCGGCGGGCTCTTCGCTGCATCCTGGGCGAAAGCGGCCGAGGAGGACAGCGCCAGGCCCAGGGTGAGGGCGGAAGCCAACAGCGTACGGGTCGTGGTGCTCATCGTGCAGTTCTCCTACTGGTTGGTGCGCCCAGTGTCGCCAAGTGGTTGTAGTGCAGGCGTGGCGCTACGGTCATGCTCACGTGAATGGGCAGGCCTGCTGTGGAAACGGTTCAGCTTCCGCGCGCCCCGCCAACGCGGTATCCCAACTCGTTTACCCTGACGTTTCCTTCCTGCACTGCCCTGTCCGCGCGGAGTTGCCATGCGCCCCGACCTGCAACTGGCCCTGATCGGCTACGGCCTCGCCGGCCGCGTCTTCCACGCCCCGCTGGTCCAGCACACCCCGGGGCTGGCCCTGCACAGCATTGTCAGTTCGCAGCGCGACACCCTGCTGCGCACTTTCAGCGATGTGCATATCCGCGCCACGCCGCAGGAGGTCTTCGATGATCCAGCGGTGGATGCCGTGGTGATTGCCACGCCCAATGAACAGCACGCCCCGTTGGCACTTGCAGCGCTGGCGGCCGGCAAGCATGTGCTGGTCGACAAGCCGTTCGCACTGGACATGGCCGAAGCCGAACAGGTGGTGGCCGCCGCACGCCGCGCCGACCGTATCGCCACCGTTTTCCAGAACCGGCGTTTCGACGCGGACTTCCTGACCCTGCAGGCACTGCTGGCAGACGGCACGCTGGGTGACATCGCCGAATGCCACGCCCACTTCGACCGCTATCGCCCGCACGTGCGCGAACGCTGGCGCGAACAGGATGGGCCGGGAAGCGGCTTGTGGTACGACCTGGGGCCACACCTGCTGGACCAGATGCTGGTGCTGTTCGGTTGGCCGCAGGCGATCGATGCCGATCTTGCCGTGCAGCGCGATGGCGGAACGGGCATCGACTACTTCCACGCCGTGCTGCACTACCCGCGCCATCGCGCGATCGTGCATGCTGGCTCGCTGGTTGCCGCGCCTGCAGCGCGTTTCGCCGTGCATGGCAGCCGGGCCAGCTGGATCAAGCATGGCCTGGATGTGCAGGAGGCGCAGCTGCGCCGCGGTATCGCACCGGGCTCGCCGGGCTGGGGCGTGGACCCGCGCCACGGCGAACGGGTGCACTGCGATGCCGAAGACAACGTACAGCGCAGCACCGTGGACAACCTGCCGGGCGACTATCGGCGCTTGTATGCCGATTTCGCCGCAGCGATGCAGGGCGAACGCGAACCCACCGTCACCGCGCAGCAGGCGCTGCAGGTGATGCAGCTGCTGCAGGCCGGCATGGACAGCGCCCGCGAAGGGCGGCGGATCAACCTGGGCTGCTGAAACAACCGGTAGCGCCGGGCCATGCCCGGCGAGCGCAGCGGCGCTGAAACATCCGCCGGGCGTGGCCCGACGCTACCGGCTCCGGTGCTTACGACTGCTTGATGGCGTGGCCGCCGAACTCGTTGCGCATCGCCGACAACAGGCGGTCGGTGAACGAATTGGATTCGCGCGAGCGCAGGCGTTCCAGCAGCGACAGGGTGATCACCGGCGCCGGCACGTCCAGCGCAATGGCTTCGGCCACCGTCCAGCGACCTTCGCCGGAATCTTCCACGTACGGTGCGATGCCATCCAGCGACGGATTGCGCTTGAGCGCTTCGGTGCTCAGGTCCAGCAGCCACGAGCGCACCACGCTGCCGTGGCGCCAGACCTCGGCCACCTGCGCCAGGTCCAGTTCCATTTCCTGCTTGCGCTCCATCAGCGCGAAGCCCTCGGCATAGGCCTGCATCATTCCGTACTCGATGCCGTTGTGGACCATCTTGGTGAAGTGGCCAGCACCGGACGGGCCGACGCGCGCCCAGCCGCGGTCTTCGGCCGGTGCCAGCGTGCGCAGCAGCGGCGCGATCTGCTCGACCACCGCCGTCTCGCCGCCCACCATCAGGCTGTAGCCTTCCTGCAGGCCCCACACACCACCACTGGTGCCGCAGTCGACGTAGCCCAGGTCAGCGTCGGCCAGCGCCTTGGCGCGGCGGATCGAATCCTGGTAGTTGGAGTTTCCGCCGTCGATGACGATGTCACCCTCCGCCAGGTGCGGGGTCAACTGCCCCAGCGTCTGGTCCACGGTCTCACCGGCCGGCACCATCAGCCACACCACGCGCGGCACCGGCAGCGCGGCCACAGCGGCGGCCAGCGAATCGACCACCGCCAGGCCGGCTTCGGCAGCGCGCTGGCGGGCGCCCTCGCCCGGGTCGTAGCCCACCACGCGGTGGCCACCGCGATGCAGCCGCTGGGCCATGTTGGCGCCCATCCGGCCGAGGCCGATCATTGCAATATCCATTGTTTCACCTTCAGTTGGGGTCTAGGGTCAGGCTGCCTGGCCTGCCGGTGGCTGCGCAGTGGCGCAGCTGCGCCTCGCGCCAACGCCGGTAGAGCGTGGTATGCAGATTGTGCACCGCCAGGTCGATCGAAAACGGCGTGCGTGGATTGCGGTCCAGCAGGCGGACGATGTGATAGCCAACAGGACGTATACCGCGCGGGTGCACGTAGATCACGAACTGCTGGTAGAACGGATCGTCCAGCAACTGGTCCATCTGCTGCACGAGCGGGCGATAGCGCGGTTCCAGCTGCGCACGCAGCGCCGCATCGCGCTCGTACAGCAGGCGCTCGAAGTAGCGCCGGCCCACCCGTGGAATGCCCTGCGCCAGCTGCCACAGCGCGCGGTTGCGCTGGTCGTACCAGGCAAGACCGCCGTGTGCGGCGAGCGCCTGCGCGGCATCCTCGCCCACCGCCACCACGACGAAATTTTCCGCCTGGTTGCTCAGGTCATCCAGCGTGCCGTTGTCGAACACATGTTCGATGAAGCCCGGCAGGCCAGCGAAGGCCTGCCGCCCCATCGCCGCGGTGCGCACCGCCTTGCCATCGGCGAAGAACTCACCGGCATTCGCGCCCAGCAGGATGCTGCCGGTGTCATGCAGGCCCACGAACGTACCGATGGACAGCTCATCGGCGCTGAATTCCGCATCGAATGCCGCATCGCCATACAGTTCGCGCTGGGTGGCCAGTTGTGCGACCTGGCGGCCCACGCCACATTCGGCGCGCACCCGGCCGCGATAGAACGCGTCCAGCGCACGGCTGTTGCCGGCGGTGGGCACATACCCGCGCCCGAAACTGCGCGTGCGCTGCCAGCCCTGCGTGGGTGCGCCGCGCGCGCCAAACCCGATCCAGCCCAGCTGCACACCGGTGAACTGGAACCCCGCGTTGTCCTGCAGCGCCCGGGTGGCACGTTGGGTGGCCTCGCCCAGCAGGAAGGCGTAGGCGCAGACCGTGGCCGGGTCATCCAGCAGGCGCTGCAGCAGGGCCTGGCGGTCGCTGCCGGCAAGGGTGGCCGGCCAACGCACGCGCAGGTCACCTGCGGCCTGTGCATCGGCCAGCGTCGAACGCGTGCAGACCGCGCCGCCATGGACCTGTGGCGCTGGCACCGCGGCGGTCTCGAACTGCCATCCCAGGCGTTGCAGCAGCCCCTGCGTGCAGTCGGCGGTGCCGGCCAGGGTGCTCATCGGCCAGCACAGCAGCAGGGCCCAGGCCATCGCCCCGCCTCGCACCATCAGCCTTGGTCCGTAGCGGGCGCCGGCTCGGTCACAGGGTCGGGCGGGGATGGTGGCGCCGCGGCGGGTGGCGGCGGCGACGGTTCCTGCTTCGCTGCGGCAGGCAGGTACTGCTGCAACCGCTGGAAGAATCGCCGGTAGAAATCGGCATCGGTAACGGTGCTGCTGGCCACTTTCACCAGCGAATCGTCGTTGCTGCCGAACGGCAGCGACACCGATCCCAGCGCGCCCACACCCACACTGGCCGAGGTCGGGCTCTTCTTCAGCGCGTAGCGGTCCTGCACGGCGCTGACGAACACCAGCGCCTGGCTGCCGCGCGGGGCGCAGGAGATGCGCAGCACCAGCTGTTCGTGGTCATCCTCGCGCGGCTGGAAATTCTTGTTGCCTTCCACCTGCGCGTCGTCCGAACGGGCGATCGCATAGCCCTGGCTGAGCAGCGTGCGCCGTGCCGCCTCGCAGGCGTCGGCCGGCCGCCCATCGACGGTCCGCGAGAAGGTATCGCCGGAATCGAAGGATTCGCGCAGCAGGCTGCTGTCGGCGGCACGGCCGCCACAGCCGGCAAGCAGCAGGGTACTGGCCACGGCCAGCAGGGAAGCGGAGAGACGGGAGGCCCGCATGGGTACTCCTGCGAGAACGGTACCGGCAAGGGTAGTCCGGCCGCCGTGTGCGCCAGGTCGAAACGGCGGCCCACGTTGTTCCCGGTTCATGCACCGGCCCCAAACGAAACGGGGCCGGCAATGCCGGCCCCGCGGGTATTACAGACCGTTACCGGCTCAGTCGGCCCAGCGCCCCGACGCGGTGGACTGCGGCAGCACCTGTGCCGACAGCGGGCGGTCGGTTTCGAGCAGGTTCACTGCATCGGCCAGGATCGCCGCCGATTCGCGCAGCAACGGGTCCGGGCGCTTCTCGGCGGCCTTCTCGCGGGCGGCATCCTTCACGATGTCGCGCTCGTTGCCAGTCAGGCCGTCATCGCTGCTGTCATCGGCCAGCGGGTCCAGGGCCAGGCCCAGTTCCTTGCGCACGATCTGGCGCTGCTTGCGCTGGGTGTCCTGGCGCTCGCGCTCGGCACGGCGGGTGGCTTCATTCAGCGACACGTACTTCTTCGCCGCCTCGGTACGGAACTGCTCCACATCCTCGTTCCACCACTGGAATTCCTTGTCGGTGGCGATGCGGGTGTCGTGGCGCGTTTCCAGCTTCGGCAGCAGCGGCGCGAAATTGCCGTACTGGGTGTGCGGTACGGCAGCGATACGGGTCCACGGCAGTGCGTTGTCGTAGGTGCTTTCGCCGAACTCGGTGGCATCCACGCTGGCCGGGAAGGCCAGGTCCGGCACCACGCCCTTGTGCTGGGTGCTGCTGCCGCTGATGCGGAAGAACTGGGCAATGGTCAGCTTCACCTGGCCAAAGCGCTGGGTTTCACCGCTCGGCCAGCGATCCAGGTCCACGATGTTCTGCACCGTGCCCTTGCCGAAGGTGGTCTCGCCGATCACCAGGCCACGACCGTAATCCTGGATGGCGCCGGCAAAGATTTCCGAAGCCGAGGCCGAACCGCGGTTGATCAGCACCGCCAGCGGGCCATCCCACGCCACGCCCTGGTTGCGGTCGCTGTTGACGGTGACGCGGCCACCGGATTCGCGCACCTGCACCACCGGGCCCTGCTCGATGAACAGGCCGGTCAGTTCAATGGCTTCATCCAGCGAACCACCGCCGTTGTTGCGCAGGTCCAGCACCACGCCATCCAGCTTGTCGGTCTTGAAGCCGGCCAGCAGCTTGGCAACGTCGCGGGTGGCCGAGGCGTAGTCGGTCGCATTGCGGCGGCGGCCTTCGAAATCCTGGTAGAAGGTCGGCAGCTTGATCACGCCCACCTTGCGCGCCGGCTCGCCATTGGCGGCCGGAATTTCCATGGTCTCGCCCTTGGCGGCCTGTTCGGCCAGGCGCACCTTCTGACGGGTCAACACCAGGGTGTGGTGCTTGCCGTCGGCGCCCGCTTCGGCCGGGATGAATTCCAGCTTGACCGCGGTGTCCTTGGCGCCACGGATCTTGGCCACCACATCATCGATGCGCCAGCCGATCACATCTTCCACCACGCCGGACTTGCCCTGGCCGACGCCGACGATGCGGTCGCCCGGCTTCAGGGTGCCATCCACGGCGGCCGGGCCGCCGGCGATGATCTCGCGGATCACCACCACGTCGTCCTGGCGCTGCAGCTGCGCGCCGATGCCTTCCAGCGACAGCGACATCGCCTGGTTGAAGTTCTCGGCCGTGCGCGGGGTGAAGTAATCGGTGTGCGGATCAACCGCACTGGTGTAGGCGTTGAGGAAGAACTGGAAGGTGTCTTCGCCCTTCAGCTCGTTCACCGACTTTTCCAGCGTCGCGTAACGCTTGTCCAGCGTCTTGCGGATGTCATCGGGCTTCTTGCCGGCCAGCTTCAGGCGCAGCCAGTCGTTCTTCACCGACTTGCGCCACAGTTCGTCCAGCTCGGCATTGCTGGCTGCCCACGGCACGTCCTTGCGGTCGTACTCGAAGCGCTCGTCGGTGGTGAAATCCGGTTCCTGCTTCAGCAGCTTGCGCGCATAGGCCACGCGCTCGCCCACGCGCTGCTTGTAGACGGCAAATACCTGGAAGGCCGGTTCCAGTTCGCCGCCGCGGATGGCATTGGCGATGTTGGCCTGGAACGGCGCGAAGCGGGTCACGTCGGCCTGGGTGAAGTACTGCTTGCCGCCGTCCAGTGCTTCCAGGTAACGCTTGAAGACATCCTTGGAAGTGGCTTCGTCCAGCGCACGCGGGCGGTAGGCATAGCGGCTGTCGGACAACAGGCCGTACACCAGCTTGGAGGTGGTCACCTGATCGGCGGTGGCGGCAGCCGGCAGCGCCGGGGAGTCGGCCTTGGCCGCCAGCGCCAGCGGCGCGACCAGCGCCAGGGCCATCAGGAATGCGGGGGCTTTGAATTTCATGGACGTGCTCGAAGGCGCCTTGCCAAGGGGAAGACTGCGGGGTGTTAAGACACCTCGACAGTGCCGAAAGTTGCAGGGTTTGTCACCCGGCCGCACTCGGTGGAAAACCAGCCTAGCCGGGCCGGTGTAGCAAATTGTGAATGCAGGCGAAGGCGTGCGGACCAACGGTCCGCACCCACCTCAGGAAACCCCGGCGCCCTTGGCCTGCACGTCGGCGTGGTACGACGAACGCACCATCGGGCCGGACGCCACGTGGCTGAAGCCCAGCTCATAGCCGTAGTCTTCCAGCGCCTTGTAGTCTTCCGGCGTCCAGTACTTGAGCACCGGGTGGTGGTGCGCGGTCGGCTGCAGGTACTGGCCGATGGTGATCATGTCCACGTTGTGCGCGCGCAGGTCACGCATGGTGGCCTGGATCTGTTCGAAGTCCTCGCCCAGGCCCAGCATGATGCCGCTCTTGGTCGGCACTTCCGGGTGCTGCGCCTTGAAGTTCTTCAGCAGGTTCAGCGACCACTGGTAGTCGGCACCCGGGCGCACGTTGCGGTACAGGTCCGGCACGGTTTCGATGTTGTGGTTGAACACATCCGGCGGGTTCTGCGCCAGGATCTCCAGCGCGCGCTCCATGCGGCCCTTGCCACGGAAATCAGGCGTCAGCACTTCAATGCGGGTGCCCGGCGACTTCTCGCGGATGGCGCTGATGCAGTCGACGAAGTGCTGGGCACCGCCGTCGCGCAGGTCATCGCGGTCCACGCTGGTCACCACCACGTACTTCAGACCCATGTCGGCCACGGTCTGGCCCAGGCTGGCCGGCTCGTTGGCATCGGGCGGCTTGGGCCGGCCGTGGGCCACGTCGCAGAACGAGCAGCGGCGGGTGCAGACCTCGCCCAGGATCATGAAGGTGGCGGTGCCGTGGCCGAAGCATTCGTGGATGTTCGGGCAGCTGGCTTCTTCGCACACCGTCACCAGGCGGTTCTCGCGCAGCTTGGCCTTCAGGTTCTGCACCGCATTGCCCGAAGGAATGCGCACGCGGATCCAGGACGGCTTGCGCAGCACCGGCACATCGGCGAACTGCACCGGGGAACGGTTGATCTTGTCCCCACCCATCTGCTTGACCCCGGCCTGCAACGGCGCGGCGGACGGAAGCTCGGCCTGCACGATCTGCAGGGGAATGGTGCGGGCGGTGGTTTCAGTCATGACGTTTCCGGGGGGCGGTCAGGCGGCCGCAGAGAGATCGGGCAGTTCAGGCACCGGCTGCAGCAGCAGGCCGAACTGGCGGGCCAGGTGCTCCAGCAGCACCGGCTTGACGGCGTCCATCCCGGACGGGCCTCCCAAGTCTAGCACCGTGGTCACCTGCAACCCCTCGTAACCACAGGGGTTGATGCGGTGGAAAGGGTCCAGGTCCATGGCCACGTTGAAGGCCAGGCCATGGAAGGTGCAGCCGCGGCGCACGCGGATGCCGAGCGCGGCGATCTTGGCCCCGCCCACGTAGACGCCCGGGGCACCATCGAGCCGTTCGGCGCCGATGTTCCATTCGGCCAGGGTGTCGATGATGGCCTGTTCGATGCGGCACACATAGTCGCGCACGCCGATGCCCAGCCGCGGCAGGCGCAGCAGCGGGTAGATCACGATCTGGCCGGGGCCGTGGTAGGTCACCTGGCCGCCACGGTCCACGTGCACCACCGGGATCTCGCCCGGGGCCAGCACGTGTTCGACCTTGCCGGCCTGGCCCAGGGTGAATACCGGGTCGTGCTCCACCACCCAGAGCTCGTCGAGGGTGTCCTCGTCGCGCTGGTCGGTGAAGCGCTGCATGGCGTGCCAGACCGGTTCATAGGCCTGGCGCCCGAGGTCACGCACCAGCGCCGGGCGCGGCGGGCGCGCCTCGGGGGCCGGGGCGTCGGCGGTGCAGCTTGCGGCTACACCGTCCACTTCACTTCCGGGTGGTCGCGCAGGGCCTGGTGGGCCACGTCGTACTGTTCGCGGTTGTCGGCCTTGAAGACCAGGCGCACCGAGACGTACTTGCCGTTGGACGAATGCTTCCAGCTGATGCGCTCGTTCACCACGTCAACGCCAGCAGCCAGCAGCAGGCGGGGGAGTTCATGCTCCAGACCGCGGTTGGCCGGGCCCATCGCGCTGAGCTCGAACTGACCGGGGAACTGGAAGCCGTGTTCGGGGTTGTCGGACTTGATTTCCATGGGCCCATTATCGGGCCGCAGGACAACAAACCCAAGAGTATTCATGTAGCCCGATGACACCTGGGGCGGGCCGCTGCGTTGCAGCTGAACCTCCATTCAGGAAAAACCCACCCGCGTGGGCCGTCGGCGCCGATGCCCGGCCAGTGCAGCGGCCGATTGCATTCACGGGTCATTGTCATTTTCGGAACAGACACGTGCTCTGGCCGTGCTCGTTCCGTCACCTCGGTCGGAGTACCGTGTCGTTGCATAAAACGACAAACAAAAGCCCCCTTCCCGATGATCATCCCATCCATGCGTCCTTTCGCAACGTTTGGCCTGTCCGGCCTGTTGGCCGCCGCCCTCCCCCTTTCCGCCTACGCCGCCGACCAGTGCGGCCCGGACGCGATGCGTGAGCATCCGCCGCAGGTCAACTTCCGGGTCGACAACGATATGTTCGGCGGCCGCCACCAGGACCAGGGCTATACCAATGGCGCCCAGCTCACCCTGGTGTCGCCCAACCTGGTCGACTACACCGATGACCCCTGCCTGCCGCGCCTGGCGCGCTGGGTGAACAGCCACCTGGAGGGCCTGCACCCGGGCAAGTTCGAGCAGCAGAACATGATCTTCAGCCTGGCCCAGGGCATCTTCACCCCCACCGATTTCACCCGGAAGGACCTGATCGAGGACGACCGGCCGTATGCCGGCGTGCTGGTGGCCAGCTTCGGCTACAACGCGCGCAGTGGCGACCGCCTGCAGACCACCCAGCTGACGGTGGGCGTGGTCGGCCCGTGGGCGCAGGGCAAGCAGGTGCAGAACGCGGTACACGAGGTGCTGGGCGACGAGAAGTTCCAGGGCTGGGACAATCAGCTGCACAACGAACCGGTGTTCATGCTCACCCACGAGCGCATGCGGCGCTGGCCGGGCGATGCCAGCATCAATGCCGATGGCTGGGGCTGGGATGCGATCAGCCACTACGGCGGCTCGATCGGCAACCTGGAAACCAAGGCTAACATCGGCGGCGAAGTGCGCTTCGGCTGGAAGCTGCCCGACGATTTCGGCAGCACCCCGCTGCGCCCGGCCGGCGAGAACACCGCGCCGACCCGCGGCGGCCGGCCCAGCGGCTGGTCGTGGCACATGTTCGCCACCGTCGATTCGGCGTGGGTGATCCGCGATATCACCCTGGACGGCAACACCTTCCGCAACAGCCACAGCGTGGACAAGCGCCACATCGTGGCCTACGGCGGTTACGGCGTGGCGGTGATGCGCGGGCGCTGGAAGTTCGCGGTCGCCCGTTACCACAGCACCCGCGAGTTCAATGGCCAGCGCGAAGCGCCGGTGTTCGGCAGCTTCACCATCAGCCGTTCGCTGTAAGCGAGGGCTGATGGTGAAGCAGGTAGGTGCCGACCGTTGGTCGGCACACCGGATTGGATCGCTCGCTGTAACCCCGGCCATGCCCGGCGGGATGCCACGAAAAAGGCCGGCTTTCGCCGGCCTTTTTGCGTTCACCCTATCGAGTGTGGATCATTCCGATTCCCACCACATCCAGAAGCTGTCCCACAGGCGCTTGAAGAAGCCCGCCTGCTCAACGGCCGCCACGGCCACCAGCGGCGCTTCGGCCACCAGCTTGCCATCCAGGGTGACCTTCACCGTGCCGATCTGCTGGCCGGCGGTGAACGGCGCTTCCAGGGTCTTGGGCACATCGATGCTGGGCTTCAGATCGTTGTAGCGGCCACGCGGCACGCTCACCAGCATCGGCTGGGCCACGCCCAGCTGCACCTTGTCGGTGGTGCCCTTCCAGACCTTGTGCTCGGCTACGGCCTTGCCCGGCTCGTACAGGCGGTGGGTTTCGAAGAAGCGGAAGCCCCAGTTCAACAGCGCCAGGCTGTCATCGGCACGCTGCTTTTCCGAAGCGCCCCCCAGCACCACGGCCACCAGGCGCTGGTCGCCGCGCTGGGCCGAGCTCATCAGGCAGTAGCCGGCTTCCGAGGTGTGGCCGGTCTTGATGCCGTCCACGCTGCCATCGCGCCACAACAGCAGGTTGCGGTTGGGCTGCTTGATGGTGCCGACCTGGAATTCCTTGATCTTGTTGTACGCGTAGGTTTCCGGGTAATCGCGCACCATCGCGCGGCCCAGCAGCGCCAGATCGTAGGCACTGCTGTGGTGGCCCGGGGCGGTCAGGCCATGGGCGTTCACGAAGTGCGAATTCTTCATGCCGATCTTGGCGGCGTAGCTGTTCATCAGCGAGGCGAAGGCTTCTTCGCTGCCGGCCACGTGCTCGGCCAGGGCGATCGCGGCATCGTTGCCGGACTGGATCGCCATGCCCTTTTCCATGTCTTCCAGACGCGCGGTCTGGTTGACCGGGAAGCCGCTGTAGCTGCCGTCGGTGCCGGCGCCACCTTCGCGCCAGGCGCGCTCGCTCATCATCACCTGGTCATCGGGACGGACCTTGCCGTTCTTGACCTCGGCGGCGATGACGTAGGAGGTCATCACCTTGGTGATGCTGGCCGGGGCCAGCTGTTCGTTGACGTTCTCACCTGCCAGCACCTGGCCGGTGGCGTAGTCCATCAGCACCCAGGCCTTGGACACGCTGGGCGCGGGCGCCGGCGGCGTGGCCACGGTGGCGGGGGCGGCGGCGGCAGGCGTCGGGGTGGCCGGGGTCGGCAGCGGCGTCTGGGCGGAGGCCAGGCCCACCACCAGGGTGGCGGCCAGGGCGGTGGCGGCGGAACGGAAATTCATGGGACAGCAGGCTCCAGGGGACGGCCGGAAAATGAGGGTGGTACGAGGTGGCCATTGTAAGGCCGGTGTGGCAAGGGCCGGCAGCACCGGCCCGGGGTGTCAGTCCTTGACGATCTGCGGCGAACCAAAGCCCAGACCCGAGATGCGCCCGGCAAGTTCCGCGGCGCTGGCATGGTCGCTGGCCGGTACCCGCAGGCGGAACAGGGTGCGGCCACCGGCAGCGATGTCACTGATGGTCGCCCCGACAATGCCGGCCGCGTTGAGCTGGCCCATGGCGCGGGTGGCGTTGTCGCGGCTGGAGAAGCTGGCCACCTGCAGCATGACCGCCCCCACCACCTGCTGCGACAGGCTGGGCGCGCTCGTTACGGGGCTGCGCGGGGCCACGGCCACGGCCGGGGCCGGCGCACGTGCCACCGGCGCGCTGGGCGGCAGGCTGCTGACGGCCACTTCGGAACTGGTACTGACCGCCGCCTGGGTGGTGGCCGGTTGACCACGTGCCGGTGCGCCATCTGCGGGCAGGCGCTTGACCAGGCGGTCGATATCGCTGTCGGCCACCGTGCGGGTGGCGGCCGGCCGTGCACTGGCGACGGCGGTGCTGGCCGCTGCGGCTTCGGCAGCACGGCGCTCGCGGCGCGACGGCTTCTGCGCCATCAGGTTGCCTTCGCCGGGCTGCAGCGCGCGCACTTCCACATTGCCGGTGCCACGCTGGGTGATGCCCAGGCGCACGGCGGCGGCGTAGCTCAGATCAACCACGCGGCCATCATGGAACGGGCCACGGTCGTTGACGCGCACGATCACCGATTCGCCGTTGTCCAGATTGGTCACGCGGGCGAAGCTGGGCAGTGGCAGCGTCTTGTGCGCGGCGGTGAACTGGTACATGTCGTAGACCTCGCGGTTGGAGGTCAGGCGGCCATGGAACTTGGCACCGTAATACGAAGCGGTGCCGCGCTCGACATAGTTGCGGGTGTCATCCAGCACCTTGTACTGCTTGCCCAGCACCACATACGGCGATTTGTTGCCGATGGACGAACGGTCTTCATCGGTCACCAGCGGCTCGGGAATGCAGGCCACGTTGGGCACGTAGCTCGGCGTGGTGTCTTTCACCCCCGGCTTGTACAGGCCGCCGGCGGTGTAGTTGCCACGCGTGGACATGTCTTCGGTGGCCGCTGCATACGGCGAGCCGTCCGGACAGTGCGCCGGGCGCCCGCCCTTGCCCTGCACCACCGTGGACGACGGCTTGCCGCCGTGTCCGGCGCTTCCCGGTTTCTTGGGCGCGCTGCTGCAGGCGGCCAGCGCGAGGACGATCAATCCAGGGACCAGCCATCTGATGTTCATGCCGGGGGCAGCTCCTGACCGGCAATGGCCTGCGACAACTGGAACACGGCCATCGCGTACATCTTGGAAAGGTTGTAGCGGGTGATTGCGTAGTAGTTCTGGAAGCCCAGCCAGTACTGCTTGCCGGTGCTGCCTTCCAGCGTGACCGGCGTGGCGGTGGCACCGGGCTGTACCGGCGCGCTGGGCTGGTAGCCACGCTGGGCCAGATCGGCCAGCGACCAGGTGGGCATCCATTCGGTCGGGTTGAATTCCTCGCGACCGGTGGCCAGCGTTGCCGGCACCGCCACCTGGCCACCACGCACCCAACCGCCCTTCTTCACGAAGTAGTTGGCGATGGAAGAGAACACGTCGTCGTAGCTGGTGAACAGATCACGGCGGCCATCGCCGTTGCCATCCACGGCGTAATCCAGATAGCTGGACGGCATGAACTGGCCCATGCCCATCGCACCGGCATAGCTGCCCTTGAGCGTGGTGATGTCCAGCTTTTCTTCGCGGCCCAGCTCGAACAGCTTGGCCAGTTCATCGCGGAAGAACAGCTCGCGGCGCACTTCGCGTTCCAGCTTGGCCGGGTCGCCGCTGCGCGGGTAATAGAAAGCCAGCGTATACAGCGCATCCAGCACGCGATGGCTGCCGGCGTTTTTGCCGTAGCTGGTTTCCACGCCGATGATGGCCACGATCACTTCGGCCGGCACGCCGGTGCGCTGCTGCACGCGGTCCAGTTCGGCGCGGTGCTGGGCCAGGAAGGCCTTGCCACCGTCGATGCGGGCCTTGCTGATGAACATCGGCCGGTATTCGTTCCACGGCTTGACCCGTTCGGCCGGCCGCGACATGGCGGCGATGATCGGCTGGCGCACCTGCGCCTGGTCGAGCACCGCGCGGATCTCATCGGGTTTCAGGCCGTAGCGCTTTGCGGTATCGGCAATGAAGCGGGCGCGCGCGGTTTCAAACGGCACCGGGGTCAGGTCGACCGGCGCGGCGGTAGCGGCAGCCGCTTCCGGCGCAGCTTCGGCCGGGCCGGCAGGCTTGCTGGCCGGGTGGCGCGGCGTACTGCTGGCCTGGGGCGAAGTCGGTGGAGACGTCGGCTGGGTCGCACAGGCGACCAGGCCGAGGGTGAGCATGCAGGCCAGAGAGCGTCGAATCATCACCGCAGGTTAGCAGGTCATGGATGAATTAAAACCCCTAACACCATGAATCACAACGATTTGCTCGCGTTCAGCGAGAAATGTGAAGACGTCGTGATTGTCCCGCCCCATTCAGGCAGAGGTTGCCGGTTGCGTCCCCATCCCCGCAGACGCAACCGGCTACCGGATCCGGTCGATACCTGTGCGGCTGTCGCTCCCCAGTGACAGTGCCCCGCACTCCTTGTACCTGTTGGACCAGTACTGCTTTCCCGCCCGACGCCCCTCGCGCTGCATCAAAGACGGCGCGCCATGTCGAACGGGCCGCCATTGTGCAGGCCGATTGCGACATGTCCATTGATCAGGATCAACGCGGCGTCAAAGTGTGAATTGGTCCGCACTTTTTATGGAACTTCGTCGTGAGTGGTGCCGACGGGCGGTGGCCTGGGAACGTTTGCACAACAGGCGTTGCGCAGATTCAGCAGGCGCCTGCAGGCGCCCGTGCTTGGCGTGGACCTACGCGCCGTGCACCGGGCGGTGCCCGCGCACCGCCATCACCAGGCCGATGCCGGCCAGCAGGGACACCGCCGAGGTGCCGCCATAGCTGATCAACGGCATGGGAATACCCACCACCGGCAGCAGGCCGGAAATCATGCCGCCGTTCACCAGCACATACACAAAGAACGCCAGCCCCAGGCTGCCAGCCAGTAAGCGCGCATGGGTGTCGCGTGCCTGCACCGCGATGGAAAGGCAACGCCCCACCACGAACAGATACAGCGCGAACACCGTCACCACCCCTATCCAGCCGAACTCTTCGGCCAACACCGAGAAGGCGAAGTCGGTGGTGTATTCGGGCAGGAAATCCAGCGTGGCCTGCGTACCCTGCCCCCAGCCACGCCCCTGCATGCCGCCAGAGCCGATGGCGATGCGCGACTGCAGGATGTTCCAGCCGGTGCCCAGTGGATCGGCGGCAGGGTCGAGAAAGGTCATGACCCGATCCTTCTGGTACTGACGCAGCAGGCCAAACCACGCCAGCGGCGCGGCCATCGAAATTCCCGCCAGGCCGGTGGCCACCCAACCCCAGTGCAGGCCAGCCAGCAGCAACGCGAACACCCCGCTGGCGGTAACCAGTGTGGCCGTGCCCAGGTTGGGCTGCATCAGGATCAGCAGCGCCGGTACGCCGATCAACACCGCCGCAGTCAGCACCGTGCGCGGCGAGGGCGGCAGCGGCCTGCTGTGCAGGTACCAGGCCATCATCAGCGGCAGGCTGAGCTTGAGCAGCTCCGAGGGCTGCAGATAGAACACGCCCAGATTGAGCCAGCGTTGCCCGTACTTGCCGGTGCCGATGACATACACGGCCATCAGCGGCAGCATCGACAGCGCATACAGGGCCGGCGTCCACGCACGCAGGCGCAGCAGCGAGACACGCGACAGCAACCACATCGCCACCAGCCCCATGGCAAAGCGCATCGCCTGTCCCTGCACCGGCCCGTTCACGCTGTGCAGCACCGCCAGGCCCGCGCCCATCAACAACAACAGCGCGACCAGCAACGGCAGATCGATCGTACGCACCACCTCATTGCAGGCGGCAAACATTCTTTTTGCGTTCACCGCTGCACGGTAACAACCGCTACTTTCGCGAAGCTGTCAGCCAGTTGGCGGCGCTCTTTGTCGCTATCGGCTCCTCGCGCGGTGTGTGCGTTCAAGTCCTGAACATTTCGAGTTTCCAACTATTCTGATTGGAGCCGCAGGGTTCGCGTGCACATCATGTGTGGCCACCGACAACGGGTGGCACGGGACTCCAATCCCGTTTGATAGACGCGTTGTTTACGCTTGCCGGCCGGCGTCGCCCTTTCCTTGTTGGGTGGCGTCGGCTGGCAATCCGTCCGTGCGTCTTTGGCGGGCGGTGCGTGGAGGGCCTCGTGCCCGCCGGCGTTCTTACGCGTCTATCACCGGTATTGGAGCCACGCATCGTCCGCCACCCTCGCCGCTGCGCGTGGGTGGCCCTTGCCTACCGCACAAGGATGCCGCCATGTCCGCTTCCACCTACCCGTATCTGTTCGCCACGCTGGGCGACGCCGCCAACCAGCTGCCGGATGACCTCGCGCGCGCACTGGAAACCACGCTTGCCGCCACCCAGGCCGCACCGCCTTCGCATGGCATCACCCTGCTGGGCTGCCTGCAGCGCATCCGCCAGGTAGAGGGTGCCGATGGCCAGCCCTGGCCTGTGCGCGGCCGAACACCCGCGCAATGCATGGCGATGGCGCGTATCGACCGCGCCAACGCCGGGCTGACATTCCTGCTGGAACTGCTGCACGCCACCGAGCGCGCGCGCGTGGATGGCGATGACGACCAGCCACTGGGCGACGACGCACGCGAAGGCCTGCTGCTGGCGTGCCGTGGGTTGTCGGAATATGTGGATGTGCAGTTACGCGCCGCGTGATGTGCTCTGGTCGGTGGAGCCGAGCATGGCTCGGCACTACTAAAGAGCGAAGCGCCCACCCTTCTGCCTACGGGGAGCCAGATCAGTGAGCCGCATGGATGCGGCGACCGAGCTTACATGGACGTACTTGCAGCGCCCCCTGTACAGCCCACCCGCCCGGCCCACCCGACGAATCCAGAACGCCCCGCCCACGAGGGGCCGCGCCGATGGATGGCAATTACCCGTAACCACCATGCACGGGGTTGTGCCGCCGCACGGCCATCACCAGCCCGAAACCGGCCAGCAGCGAAACCGCCGACGTGCCGCCGTAACTGATCAGCGGCATCGGCACGCCCACCACCGGCAACAGGCCGGAAATCATCCCGCCGTTCACCAGCACGTAGACAAAGAACGCCAGGCCGGTGGCCCCGGCCAACAGGCGCGAGTAGGAATCGCGCGATTGGCTGGCAATCCACAGGCAGCGCCCGATCACCACAAGGTACAGGCTCAGCACCAGCGCCACGCCGATCCAGCCGAATTCCTCGCTCAACACCGAGAACGCAAAATCGGTGGTCTGCTCGGGAATGAAATTCAGGTGCGACTGCGAGCCTTCGCCCCAGCCCTTGCCATCGAAACCGCCCGAACCAATGGCGATCTTCGACTGGATGATGTTCCAGCCCGCGCCGAGCGCGTCCATTTCCGGGTCCAGGAACATCATGATGCGGTCCTTCTGGTAGGGCCGCAGCAGCCAGAACCAGGCCACCGGCGCCACCGCTGCCACACCGCCCACCCCCAGCCCCACCCACCACCACGGCAGGCCGGCCAGCAGCAGCACGAACACACCGCTGGCTGCGATCAGCACGCCGGTACCGAAGTCCGGCTGCAGCATCACCAGGCCGGTGGGCACGCCAATGATGACCATCGCCACCAGCACGGTGTTGAAGCGCGGCGGCAGCGGCATCTTGTGCAGGTACCAGGCCACCATCATCGGCAGGCTGACCTTGAGCAGTTCGGCCGGCTGCAGGTAGAAGAATTTCAGGTCCAGCCACTGCCGCCCGTACTTGCCGGTGCCCAGTACGAACACGGCCAGCAACGGAATCATCGAGATGGCGTAGATCAGCGGTGTTGCCGAGCGGATGCGCAGGATCGGCACCCGCGAGATGCCCCACATGGCCGCCAGGCCCACCGCGAAGCGCACGCCCTGCGCCATCACCAGGCCATCGCCGCCGGCGCTTTTCAGCGTTGCCAGGCCGATCACCATCAGCGCGCCCAGGGCAAGGCACAGCATCCAGTCCAGGCTGCTGAAGAACCGCTGCAGCATGTCGCCCGCCCAGCGCAGGAACTCCTTCATCGGGCGGCCTCCGCGGTGATGGATGGGCGCGGCGCGGTCGGCGCGGTCGCGGCCGGGGGGGTACCCGGTGCCGGTGCCGGCAGCGGTTCCGGCGCGGGCACGCCCACCAGCACCGGATGCTCGCCCAGCTGTGCCGCCGCGGTATCGCCGGCCTGGCGTGCGCCCACGTCTTCGTTGTCGAAGGCGGTGGCACCAATGGCGGTGGTGCCGCGCTCGCTGTCCAGCGGCTGCATGCCTTCCGGCATCTTGCCCAGCAGCCAGGCATCGAAAATCTTGCGCGCGATGGGGGCCGCCGCCGCACCGCCGTAACCGCCGCCTTCCACGGCGATGGCCAGCGCGATGACCGGCTGCTCGGCCGGCGCGAAGCCCACGAACAACGCGCGGTGGCGCAGGTGCATCGGCAGGTTCTTGGGGTTCACCGCCGCCGTGCCCTTGCGGCTGATGACCTGTGCGGTGCCGGTCTTGCCGGCCATCGTGTAGGGCGCGCCGGCGGCCATGCGCGCGGCGCTGCCGCCGGGCAGCATGGTGGCCATCATGCCTTCGCGCACGGCCTGCAGGTTGTTCGGGTTGGGGCTGACCGGCTTGCTCTCGCCGGGGTCGGTCGCCACCCAGTCATGGTCGAAACCGGCGCGTTGCTGCGTCACCAGATGCGGGGTGCGCAGCTGCCCGTTGGCCAGGCCACTGACGCCGCGCGCCAGCTGCAGCGGGGTCACCTTCCAGTCGCCCTGGCCGATGCTGATGTTGACCGTATCGCCGGGGTACCAGGCTTCCTTGCGGCTCTTCCGCTTGTAGGCGGGCGACGGCAGGATGCCGGAAATCTCGCCGGTCAGGTCGATGCCGGTGGGCTGGCCGAACCCGTAGTACTCCATGTAATGGTCGAAGCGCTCGATGCCCAGGTCCAGTGCCAACCGGTAGTAGTAGGTGTTGACCGACTGCGCGATGGATTTGCGCAGGTCGGTCCAGCCATGACCGCCACGGTGCGAATCACCCCAGCCGCGCGAGGTGCCGGGCAGGTAGAACATGCCGGTGGACAGCACCTTGTCTTCCGGGCGGCGCACGCCCGAATCCAGCCCGGCCAGGCCGATCAGTGGCTTCAGGGTCGAACCGGGGGCCACGCCACCCAGCACCAGGCGGTTGAACTGCGGCCGCGAGGGATTGTCGTTCAGCGCCTTGAAGTCGGCATGCGAGATGCCGTTGACGAACAGGTTGGGGTCGTAGGACGGCAGGCTGACCATCGCTAGCACTTCGCCGGTGCGTGGGTCCATCGCCACCGCTGAACCTTCCTGCTCGCCGAAGGCGGCCACCATCGCCCGTTGCAGATCCGCATCGATGGACAGGCGCAGGTCGGCGCCGGACTGCGCCGCGACCCGGCCGATGGTGCGGATCGCGCGCCCCTGCACGTTGGTTTCGACCTGCTCGTAGCCGATCCTGCCGCGCAGTTCCTGTTCGTAATAACGCTCCAGGCCGGACTTGCCGATGTGGGTCAGCGCGGCATTGCCTTCGCCGAGGATCTCAAGATCGCGGTCGTCCACCCGGCCGACGTAGCCGATGATGTGCGCGAACAGGTCGCCATAGGGATAGCGGCGGGTCAGGTAGGGTTCCAGCTCGACACCCGGGAAACGCCAGCGGTCGACCGCAAAGCGCGCCATTTCGTCATCGCTCATGCGCAGCTTGAGGGTGACCGGCAGGAACTTGCGGCGCGCCTTGCGCGACTTGTTGAACGCTTCCAGCTCTTCGGGGCTGATCTGGATGATCTTCGCCAGCCCTTCCAGGGTGGCGTCCATGTCCTTGACCTTGTCCGGGGTGACATCCAGGCGGAAGGCCGGCACGTTCTCGGCCAGCAGCCGCCCGTTGCGGTCGTAGATCATGCCGCGCCCGGGCACCACCGGCCGCGGCTTGATGCGGTTGGCTTCCGAGCGGGTGGCGTAGATGTCGTGGTCCAGCACCTGCAGCTTGAAGTACCAGCCGCCCAGGCCCAGCAGGCAGACCAGCACGCCGAGGAAGCCGAGCGCGGCACGGCGCCGGAACTGCTCGGCCTCGGCGTGCGGATTCTTGACCTGGCGACGCGGCAGCACGGCTCAGCGCCCGCGCTTGCCGAAGCGCACCGCGTCCAGCAGCACGAACACCAGCGGCCACAGGCCCATGCCCAGCAGCGGGGCCCACCAGTACGACCACGGCAGGGTCGGCTCGCCCACCAGGATGTGGACCAGCGCGCTGACGATGCGGTCGTTGAACAGCAGGCCGCCGATGGCCAGCATCTGCTGCGACATGGGGAAGAAGCGGATACGGGCGCGGAAGCGCTGCAGGATGAAGGCCAGCATCACCAGCCGCAGCGCCTGTTCGCCGAGCACGCCGCCATACAGCAGATCGGCGATGACGCCGGTGACGAAGGCGATGCCGAGCCCGACGCGCTCAGGTGCTTCGATGACCCAGTAGGCCAGTACCAGCGCCAGCCAGTACGGGCGCAGCGGCTGCAGCAACGCCGGCAACGGCAGCAGGCCCAGCAGCAGCGCCGCGACCAGGCTGGCCGGCAGCACCCAGCGGTTGTCGCGCAGGCGGCTCATCGCTGTGCCTCCGGCTGCGGCTGGGTGGGTTGCGGTTGCCGGCCAGCGGCCGGCACTACCGTAGACCCGGCTGGCGTGGAGCCCCCTTGTTGTTCAAGGGGGCGCGCCGAAGGCGCGGGGATAAGGCCGGATGCGCGGGCAGCCGGCAGCGTCGCGGACGCGGCCGGTTGCCGGCCAGCGGCCGGCACTACCGGGGCGGCCGGCGTCGCCGAAGATGCCGCGGCCGAGGGGCTCGTCGCGGACGGCGATGGCTTGCGGCCAGCGGCCGGTTCTGCCACGGCGCCCTGCGCCGGCGTCGGTGCGGTGCCGGTCGGCAGTGTCGCGGCGTCGGCCGGGCCACCCGGCGTGGCCTGCTCCATCTGCAGGCGCAGGTTCGGCGGAATATTAATTGCAGCGCCCGGGCGCAGCAGCAGCACGTCGCGGCCACGGTCGAGCTGGGCGGCTGGCTTCAGCTCACCGACCAGGAAGGCATGGGTGTCATCCGGGCGCAGGCCGGTAATGGTGCCGACCGGGAAACCGGCCGGGAAGCGCCCGCCGAGCCCGGAGGTGACGATTTCATCGCCGACTTCAACACCGGCACTGAGCGGAATGTCGCGCAGCTCCAGCTTGTCGCCCCGCCCATACACAATCAGGCGCACGCCGTTGCGGGCCACGGTCACCGGCACCGCGTGGTCGGGGTCGGTCAGCAGCAGTACGGTGGAGGTACCGCCGGTGACGCTGATCACCTGGCCCATCAGGCCGCCGGAGTCGATCACGGCCTGGCCGACGTGCACGCCTTCGCGGCTGCCGGCATCCAGTACCAGACGCTGCTTCACCGGGTCCAGGTCGATATCCAGGATCGGCGCCAGCTGCACATCCAGGCCACTGCGCTCGGCCACGTTCAACAGCTCGCGCAGCTGCGCGTTGTCCAGCGCGGCGGTCTGCAGGCGCGTCAGCCGGGCGTTGGCCAGCAGCAGCTGGTTGCGCAGTTCGCGGTTCTCGGTCACCAGCTGGCCATGGCTGGCGGCGGTGTCCTTCACCTGGCTGCCCAGCTTGCCGGGCAGACCGGCCAGCGCCCACACCGGCTGCACCAGGCTGTTGGACTGCTCGCGCAGGCGCGCCAGCCAGCCGGCCTGGTCGTCAAGCACGATCAGGGTGATGGCCAGTGCGAGGTAAGCCAGCAGCCGCAGCGGGCTGGCGGCATCACCGGATCGGGAAGCGACGGGAGGTCCGGCGTAGGGCGGCACGGCAATGATTCAACTTGCAGAAGGCGGAGGGGAAACACGCGGGCGCCCCGCCGGTGCCGACCCGCCAATACGGCAGGCCGCACCCCGGAGGGGCGCTGCGGGCAGAAGCAGCCGGGACGGCTTACTCCGGCGCAAAGAACTCGTTGCCGTGCATGTCGACCAGCTCCAGCGCACGGCCACCACCGCGGGCCACGCAGGTCAGCGGGTCATCGGCCACCTGCACGTGCAGGCCGGTTTCCTCGGAAATCAGGCGGTCCAGGTCGCGCAGCAGGGCGCCACCACCGGTCAGCACGATGCCGCGCTCGGCAACGTCGGCGCACAGTTCCGGCGGGGTCTGTTCCAGCGCCAGCTTGACCGCACTGACGATGCCCGACAGCGGCTCATGCAGGGCTTCAAGCACTTCGTTGGAGCTGATCTTGATCATCTTCGGCACGCCCTCGGCGAGGTTACGGCCGGAGATTTCCATTTCGATCACTTCCGCCTGCGGGTAGGCGCAGCCCAGCTCGACCTTGATGCGTTCGGCGGTGGCTTCACCGATCAGCATGCCGTGGTTGCGACGCACGTAGTTGGTGATCGACTCGTCGAAACGGTCGCCGCCGATGCGCACCGAGGCCGAATAGACGATGCCGTTGAGCGAGATGACCGCCACTTCGGTGGTGCCGCCGCCGATGTCGATGACCATCGAGCCGCGGGCTTCGGTGACCGGCATGCCGGCACCGATCGCAGCGGCCATCGGCTCTTCGATCAGGAACACGTCACGGGCACCGGCTTCCTCGGCCGATTCCTTGATGGCGCGGCGCTCGACCTGGGTCGAGCCGGCCGGCACGCAGACCAGCACGCGCGGGCTCGGGCGCAGCACGCGCGACTTGTGCACCTTCTTGATGAAGTGCTTGAGCATCGCCTCGGTATAGGTGAAGTCGGCGATGACGCCATCCTTCATCGGGCGGATGGTGGTGATGTGGCCCGGGGTACGGCCCAGCATCTGCTTGGCCTCGGCGCCAACGGCAGCCACCGACCGGGTACCACCAATGGCGCGATCCTGGCGCACTGCGACCACCGACGGCTCGTTCAGCACGATTCCCTGCCCGCGCACGTAAATGAGGGTGTTGGCCGTGCCCAGGTCGATGGACAGGTCGTTGGAGAACATGCCACGGAGTTTCTTGAACATCTGAGGAAGGAGTCCTGAGGGGTGTCGTGCCCGCCGCGGGATGGCGAAAAAATGGGCAGAAATCGAGGTCGACAAGCCTAGCAACCCGCCTGCCGCCGAGCAAGGAAAAAACTAGCTGAACCCGCGCCTTCACAGGCTTTCGGCCTGATCGGGCATTACCCGGTTCTGGCCCTGAGCGGCACCAGCGGGTAACCTTTGCGCGGTCGGGCGCCCAAGGGCGCCGTTTGCTTGCCCGCCGAAGCGGGCCGGCCCACCCCAAAATTCACCGCATAGGCTTACATCGATGTCCGCTCTGATCTGTGGTTCTCTTGCCTTTGACACCATCATGGTGTTCCCGGACCAGTTCAAGAATCACATCCTGCCGGACAAGGTGCACATCCTGAATGTGTCGTTCCTGGTGCCGCGCATGCGCCGCGAGTTCGGCGGCTGCGCCGGCAACATCGCCTACAACCTGCACCTGCTGGGCGGCGATCCGATCCCGATGGGCACGGTGGGTTCGGACTTCGGCCCGTACCGCGAGCACTTCGACGCGCTGGGCATCGACCTGAGCCGCGTGCGCGTGATCGATGAGCTGTTCACCCCGCAGGCGTTCATCACCACCGATCACGACAACAACCAGATCACCGCGTTCCATCCGGGCGCGATGATGCGTTCCTACGAAAACCATGTGCGCGACGTGCCGGCGGTAAGCCTGGGCCTGGTGGGCCCGGACGGCCGCGAAGGCATGATCCAGAACGCGCTGGAATTCCATGAAGACGGCGTGCCGTTCATCTTCGACCCGGGCCAGGCCATGCCGCTGTTCAACGGCCCGGAGCTGCGCGAGTTCATCGAGCAGGCCGATTACGTGGTGGTCAACGACTACGAGTCGAACCTGCTGCAGGAACGCACCGGCTGGAACGAGAAAGAGATCGTGAGCCGGGTCAAGGCCTACATCACCACCCGCGGCCCGAAGGGCGCGGTGATCCACACCCCGGAAAAAAGCTACGACATCCCGCCGGCGCACGAGCGCCGCGTGGTCGACCCGACCGGTTGCGGCGATGCTTTCCGCGCCGGCCTGATCTACGGCATCCAGAAGGGCTTCGACTGGCTGACCATCGGCCGCATGGGCAACCTGATGGGCGCCCTGAAGGTGGAACACCCGGGCACCCAGAACCAGCGTTTCACCTTCGATGAGTTCAACGAGCAGTTCAAGCAGCAGTTCGGTTACGCGCTGAGCGTGTAACCGAACGGCCCGGCGCTACCCTGGAACGCCTCTGGTAGGTGTCGACCTTGGTCGACACTGCCGGCCAGCGGCCGGCACCATGGCCCCGCCCCACCCGTTCAGGGCTTGGGTTTTTCCGGCAACCGGTACAGCTCTTTCTCGTACGCCAGCGTGCCCCACATCGCGTAGGCATGTGCGCGCCGCGCCAGCTCCGGCTTCAATGGCTGCGGCTGCAGCTGGTCGCTGCCCGGGTCGTAGCGGAAGCCCTGCGCCGGTTTGTCCGGCTGCAGGATGGCGACGTCGTTGCCTTCCATCCACGCCAGATTGCGGTCGTACTGCATCAGCGCGCGCCCCGGCTGCAGCCGTCGCGCATCGGTCAGGTCCTGCCCGACGGTGGGTGTGGGGTCGGCAATGCCCAGCAGCGACAGCAGCGTCGGCGGCAGATCGATCTGGCTGACGATGCGCGCATCCTGGCGCGGCGCGATGCCACCGCCGAGGATCAACCCGGGGATATGGAAATTGGCGATCGGCACCATGTCCTTGCCGAACACCCGCGAATCATGGTCAGCCACGACCAGGAACACGGTGTTTTCCCAGTACGGCGATGCCATCGCCTTGCGGAAGAATTCTCCCAGCGCGTAATCGGCGTACTTGGCGGCGTTGTCGCGGGTCTGCTTGGGCTGCTCGTACAGGTCGATGCGGCCATCCGGGAACTCGAACGGATCATGGTTGCTGGAAGTGAACACCAGGCCGAAGAACGGCTTGCCCTGTGCGCTCAACTGCCGGAACTGCTGGTCGGCACGCCCGAACAGATCTTCGTCCGACGCGCCCCAGGAACCCACGAATGCCGGCTTGCGGTAGTCCTTGCGATCAACAATGCGGTTGAACCCGTTGGCGAGGAAGAACTCGCGCATATTGTCGAAATGGCTTTCGCCGCCGTAGTAGAAGCCGGTGTCGTAGCCATGCCGCCCCAGCACGTCGGCCAGGGTGAAGAAGCGCTGGCGCGTGGCCGGCAGCTTGACCACCGATTCGGCAGGTGTGGGCGGGAACCCGGTCAAAACTGCTTCGATTCCGCGCACCGAACGTGTGCCGGTCGCATACAGGCGCTCGAACGCCCAGCCCTGCCTGCTCAAGCGGTCGTAGTTGGGCGACAGCGGCCGCCCACCCAGGCTGCCGATGAACTGCGCGCCGAGGCTTTCTTCCAGCACGATCACCAGATTGCGCGGCGGGCCCTGATGCTGCGGCGGACGCAGTGCCAGGCTCGGCAATGCCTCGGAAACGTACGCCGAGGCAGGCAGGCCACTGCTGGCGCGCAGCTCAGCGACAACGTCGGCCAGCGGCAGGTCGCCATAGACGCGCGAGGTTTCGCTGCGGGTGGCCAGCTGCCGCGCGGCATAGCCCACCGTGTACAGCGAGTTCAACGGCAAGGCGTTGATGGTCGGGTCGGTGGAGAATGCCACCAGCGCCGGGTTCAACGGCCGGTGACCCAGGCTTGAACGCACCCCCATGGCCGCCAGCAGCAGCACCAGCATCGCCAGCGGCAACCGCCACAGCCACCCGGCCTCGCGCACCGCCGCCGGGTTGCAGCCTGCCCAGCGACGCGACGCGCGCAGCAGTGCCCAGCACAGCACGATCACGGCCGCCACTTCGATCACCACGGCCAGCAGATGGCCGCGCAGCAGCGTCATCCCCACTTCTTCGGGGTAGATCAGGTATTCCAGGAACAGGCGGTTGGGGCGCAGGCCGTACTCGGCCATGAAGCTCGGGGTGGCCACCTCCATGAACACCAGCAGCACGCTGGCGATGATCAGCCAGCCGCGCAGCAGCTGCCGCCAGATGCAGCCCAACCGCCCCTGCATGGGCATCAGCAGCGCCAGCACCGCAGGAATGCCGAACAGCAGGCACAGGGTTGATACATCCACCCGGATCCCCTGCAGGAACACCGTGAGCCAGCCATCGGCGGCGCTGACCCGCGCGGCATGCCACAGCGACAGCCCCAGGCGTGACAGCGACAGGGCAACCAGGCCAAACAGGAAAAAGGCGGCGATCGGACACAGACGCCGGTGCAGCGACACCCACACAGCTCGAAGCATGAAAGGAATCCAGAAGAGGAACAACGGACACCCATGCCCCATCCCTGGCAGCGGGCCACACCGGATAACGCGTTACCCCAGACAACCACCCGCGCAGCGGGCAGACCGCCAATGCCGGGGCCACCGCCACGCACATTACACGGTGATGACCGCCGCTTTGACCGCCGGCACCACGTTCAGTTCCCGACAGCCCGGCAGCGGCGTCGCGCTAAGGCTGCCAGTGCTCCAGCACCACGCCGCAATCGGCCAGATGCCAGCACGCCATGCCCGGCCACGGGTTGGTTGCAGCATTGACCAGCAGCGTGCGGGTGCCCGCCGCCCGGCCGCATTCCAGGTCGAAGCGGAAATCACCCACCATCACCACCTGCGCCGGGTCCACCTGCCAGCGCCGCAGGAAGTACTGCAGGCCATCCGGCGAGGGCTTCGGCTCGGTTTCGTCGCGGCCGATGATGTCCTCTTCGGCAAATACGTCACCCAGCCCGATGGCCTGCAGCGTGACCTGGGCCAGGCTGCGCACGTTGCGGGTGAGGATGCCCAGCCGGCAACCGGCGCCCTGCAGCGCACGCACCAGCGCCACCGCGCCCATCGCCGGCACCGAGGCCGCGGCCAGTTCGCGCTCGTGGGCCAGCAGCCAGGCGTGCTTGGCACTGGCCTCTGCAGCGGGCAGAGCGGCCAGGTGGGTGAGGATGTCGTCCTGTACCGGAATGGCCAGTTCTCGCTTGATGCGGTCGAAATCGTGCGCGGCCACGGTCAGCGTGCCATCCATGTCGAACACCCAGTGGCGGATGGCCGACAGCGAGGGGTCGGCCAGCCGCGCAGGCATGCTCAGCGCCACCAGTTGGGCATGCGGCTGGCATCGATGCCGCCGGTCTCGAACACCGCGGTGCGGGTGCCGCCGGCCTTGACCGGGAACTCGATGCTGATCGACTTGCCCTTGCCCGCCAGCTTCCACAGCGCCTTCTGGTCGGTGATGAACATGGCGATGGCTTCATCGGTCTTCGGGCGCCAGGCGGCCATGGAGATCGGCTTGCCGCCATCGACGGTCACCTTCACCGTGCACTGCGGGCAGCGGAAATCGCCGGCCTGCAGCACCAGATAGGCATGCCGCTTCCATTCGGGGTGGTCGCGGAACACCAGCTGCACCGGCTTGGCGCCGCTGCCATCCACGTCCACCCGTTCCTTGCTGTAGATCTGCGCCGAGATCTGGTGGCCCTTGTTGCCCACCGGAATCTGGTTGTACTGCCACAACGCCTGCATGCGACGCAGGTCACGCGCGGCATCGCCCTTGGCCTTGACCTCGTCGAAGCCGGCGGCGATGCGCTCGGCGGCGGCGGTGTCCTTGTACTGGTCCAGCAGCGCAGCACCATGCAGGCGCGCGCGTTCCCAGTCCTGCGCCGCCACGGCGGTGTCGTACTGCTTGGCCACGTCCTCGGCTTTGGCTTCCTTCTGTGCCTGCACGGCGGCAGCGGCAGCTTCCTGCGCCTTGCGCTCTTCCTCGGGGTTGCTGCAGGCAGCCAGCGCGAGGGTGCAGGCGGTGAGCAGGATCAGTCGTTTCATGCGGAAGTCCTTTGCGGGTGCCCCCCGATTCTATCGGCGGCGGATGGCAGATACAGCAACGGCGGGTTTCCCCGCCGTTGCTGGTGACGCAGTGCCTGGTTGCCGGCCAGCGGCCGGCACTACCGCTTACTTGGCTTCAGCCTTGGACAGCATGTCCTGCACCGAGGCGGTGGTGATCGGGTGGTAGCCCGGCTTGGCCTTCTCGAAGGCCTGCTTGGCCAGCTCCAGCCCCTTCGGGGTCTTCACCATTTCGGCATAGATCGGCAGGATCAGCTTGCGGCGGCCAACACGCTCGATGAAGGCGCTGGCGGCTTCATTGGCCTGCTCGTAGCCACTGCGCAGGGTCAGCGGGTACCAGCGCATGGCGATCTCGCCATTGGCGGTGCCGGTGAAGTGGAACGCCTTGTCCAGCGTGGCCAGCTTGTCCAGCGGCTGGGTGGCGCCCAGGCCGTCGATGAAGCGGACCCATTCCTGGGTGCTCCACTCGGCAATGACCTGGCTGCTGGGCACGGTGCCAGCGGTGGCGAAGGCGATACGCGCGGTATCGACGCTGCTGAAGTTGCGCGACTGCGCCTTGGCCGCGAACGCCGGAATGCCCGGCTCGTCCAGCCATGCCTTCAACTCGGCTTCGGTTACCGCCGTCGGGTTCTTCGGCAGCAGGTTCTTCTTCAGGTACTCGACGAACTGGTCGGTGTTGGCGCTCTGGAAGGCGTGGTCATCGAACCAGCCGCGCAGGAACGGATCGAAGGTCTCGCGGCCGAAACGCTGCTCCAGGAACTCCAGGAACCACGAACCCTTGACGTAGGCCACCTGGCTCAGGGCTTCGTCGGGGTCGCGCTCGTTCAGCGGCGGCAGTGCCAGTGCCTGGTCGGCCGGGCTCATGTCCTTCACTTCGGCCAGCAGATCGGTCTGGTCGATCTGCTTCTCCATTTCGGCCATCTCCTTGCCGTACAGGGCTTCGGTGATGCGGCCCTGCACGTAGGTGGTGAAGCCTTCGTTGAGCCAGATGTCCTTCCAGCTGGCGTTGGTCACCAGGTTGCCCGACCAGCTGTGCGCCAGTTCATGGGCGACCAACGAGACCAGCGACTTGTCGCCGACGATCACGGTCGGGGTGGCGAAGGTCAGGCGCGGGTTCTCCATGCCACCGAACGGGAACGACGGCGGCAGCACCAGCATGTCGTAGCGGCCCCAGCGGTATTCGCCGTACAGCTTCTCGGCGGCACCGATCATCTTCTCGGTGTCTTCGAATTCCTTGGCGGCCTTGTTGACCATGGTCGGCTCGGCCCAGACGCCGGAACGGCCGGAGATCGGCTCGAACACCAGGTCGCCGGCGGCGATGGCCAGCAGGTAGGACGGGATCGGCTGCGGCATCTTGAAGGTGTAATCACCGTCACGCGCGGCCTTGGGATCGTTGTCGGCGCTCATCAGCACCATCACGTCCGGGCGCGAGACCACGTGCGCGCTGTAGGTGAAGCGCACGCTCGGGGTGTCCTGCAGCGGCACCCAGGAACGGGCGTGGATGGCCTGCGACTGGCTGAACATGAAGGGCAGCTTCTTGCCCTCGGTCATCGACGGCGCCAGCCACTGCAGGCCCGAGGCGGTCGGTGCGGTGTGGTAGGTCACTTCGACCTTGGCCGGCTGCCCCGGGGTCTCGATGGTCAGCTTGCTGCCGAACACCTTGTCGACCGGGGCCAGCACGAACTGCAGCGGGCTGCGCGCGCCATCGGCGGCGATTGCCTCGACCTTGGACACGGTCAGCTCGCGGGTGTCGAGCACCAGCTGCTTGGCGTCCTTCTGCTTCCATTCCAGGGTGTAGGTGGCGGTGCCGCCGATCTGCTTCTGGTCGAAGTCCAGCTTCAGGTCCAGTGCGATGTCCTTGACGACGACCTTGTCCGGCTCGGCGTAGGAGCTTTCGTCGTGGCTGCGGTTTTCGGCGTTCACGGGGGCGGCAGGGGCCTTTGCGGCAGTCGGGGCGGCGGCGGGTGCGGCCGCCTCCTGGGAGCAGCCGGCGGCCAGGGCCACGGCCAGCGGAAGGAGCATCAGCGGATTACGCATGAATCGGGACCGTTACGGGGATCAGACCCCCAATGGTACCTCCGTCCGGCCCGGCAGGCGTTGCGCGGTGCGGGGTAATGGCGGGCGGGCGCGGTACGGGCGGCCGGGGCTGCGCTGCGCCCCGGGCGCATGCCAACCGAGGTTGGCCTCTACCGGTAGGTGCCAACCCTGGTTGGCACGGATCTGTCATCGCTCGCGGACGGGCGTGTGCCAACCAAGGTTGGCACCTACCAAAGCAGGGCTTACAGCTTGTAGCCGGAATGGATCGAGACGATGCCGCCGGTCAGGTTCTTGTAGTGGCAGCGCTCGAAACCGGCCTGCCCCATCATCGCCTTCAACTCTTCCTGCGGCGGGTGCTTGCGGATGCTCTCGGCCAGATACTGGTAGCTGTCCGAATCGTTGGCGAACAGCTTGCCCAGCTTCGGCAGGATCTTGAACGAATGGAAATCGTAGATCGGCTTGAACCAGTCGGCACTGACTTCAGAGAACTCCAGCACGCGGGCCTGGCCGCCGACCTTCAGCACGCGGTACATCTCGCGCAGGCCGGCATCCTTGTCGGTCACGTTGCGCAGGCCGAAGGCAATGGTCACCAGGTCGAAGCTGTTGTCCGGGAACGGCAGGGCTTCGGCGTTGCACTGCACGTAGTCCAGGCCGAGCACCAGACCGCGGTTGGTCAGGCGGTCGCGGCCGACCGACAGCATGCCGGCGTTGATGTCGCCCAGCACCACCGAGCCTTCGGCGCCGACGCGCTCTTTCAGCAGGGCGGCGATGTCGCCGGTGCCACCGGCCAGATCAAGCACACGGTCGCCCGGCTTCACCTGTGCGGTGGCCACGTAGTAGCGCTTCCACACCCGGTGCACGCCCATGCTCATCAGGTCGTTCATCAGGTCGTAGTTGCGCGCGACCGACGTGAACACCTGGCCGACCAGCTTCTGCTTGTCCTTGGCGTCGACGTCGCGGAACCCGAAATGGGTGGTACCGGATTTGTAGGGGGATTCGCTCATGCCCCGATTATCGCACCGCTGGGGTCCATCGGCACCCCCTGCCCGTATCATGGCGGGCCACGACTTATCGGAGCCCCGCATGATCACCACGCCCGACTACCAGGCCCTGCTGCAGACCGCCATCGCCGAAGCCCGCCAGGGCCTGGCCGAAGGCGGCGTGCCGATCGGCGCGGCGCTGTACCACAACGACGGCCGCCTGCTCGGCTGTGGTCACAACCGCCGCGTGCAGGAAGGCGACCCGTCCGTGCACGGCGAAACCGATGCCTTCCGCAAGGCCGGCCGCCAGCGCCGCTACCAGGACACCATCATGGTGACCACCCTGGCGCCGTGCTGGTACTGCTCTGGCCTGGTGCGCCAGTTCAACATCGGCACGGTGGTGGTGGGCGAATCGCGCACCTTCCAGGGCGGCATCGACTGGCTGCGCGAAAACGGCGTCAACGTCATTGATCTGGACAGCCAGGAATGCGTCGACCTGCTCGGCGGCTTCATTGCGCAGCATCCGGAAATCTGGAACGAAGACATCGGCGAATGAGCGGCGCGCACTGATCGCCCGTTTGGATTAATGAATGCTTCAGAGCCGGCACACGCTAGTGCCGGCAAGCTCTTCAGTGCGCGATGTGCGCTGGCGCACAGTCAGCAACATGCGCTGCACACGCGGCACTAACATGCTGCTCACCCCACACGCCTAGGGTGGTTGCACCGGGACCCTGATTTCCCGGTGGAGCCCCACCATGAGTGCGCACCCCGCACGACCGTATCCCGAGCCAGCCCTGGCCGCGATCCGGGACAGATTGCAGCAGCACTACGCGCTGCATCAACGTACCGCCCCGTTCTGGACCGCCTACCAGTGCATGCAGCAGGAACTGGTGCGCGATCATCCGCGTGATCACACGCGCCTGTGCAATGCCATGGCCGATCTGGCAGAAGAACTGGGTGCGGTCGAACACGCACAGCGTGTCGGCAATGCCAACGCAGGCTCCACATCCTGCTGACGCGGCATCCACTGCCTCCCGGGCCACACTGTGATGCCCCCCACTCCCTGCCACTCCAACCGATTGGAATCCCATGCACGCTGAAGTCCCCACCATCCCCCCCGTCATCAACGTCGATGCGGAACTGGACCACTGGCGTCGCCAGCACGCCGAAGGCGCGCTTGCGCATACCTCGTTCGGCACCTATGTGCCGTGGGTGAAGTTCGCCTGCGACTCACTGATCACCCAGCCCCGCGCCAGCAACGCACAGCGCGACGAGCTGTTCCAGACCCAGTACGCGCTGCAGATCATGCCGCGCCTGAGCGAGGCGCAGGCCCGCGAGTTCGTTGAACGCTGCTGGCAGCACGTGTACCTGGCCAGCCCGGTGCGCAGCCAGGAAGCGCCGCGCCTGCGCGCCTGATCCACCCCGCTGCACACAGCTCCTGCACGCAGTCGCGCCGATCATCGTCACACTCTCCTGGAACGATGACGATGAGCGCACGGAACCTGTTCAATACGATCGCCAAGAAGGCCGCGGCCGCCACCGGCTCGCCGTGGACCTTCCTGGCCGCAGTGGCGATCGTCGTGCTGTGGGGCATCAGCGGACCGGTCTTCAAGTTCAACGACACCTGGCAGCTGGTGATCAACACCGGCACGACCATCATCACCTTCCTGATGGTGTTCCTGATCCAGCACACGCAGAACGCCGACACCGCCGCGATGCAGATCAAGCTGGATGAGCTGATCCGGGCCACGGCAGATGCCAACAACGAACTGCTGGATCTGGAAGAGCTGGATGAGGAACGGCTGGAAGAGATCCGCGCCGAGTACGAGCAGATGGCCCGCGAGGCCGGTGACGCGCTGGCACGGGTGCGTGCCTGCCACGGCGTACGCCGGGACGATGAAGCGGTGTAAGGCACACGCTCTGGTAGGTGCCAACCTTGGTTGGCACAATGCCGGCCGCCTGCGCTGACGCATCCGTGCCAACCAAGGTTGGCACCTACCAGAAGCGCATCCGTGCCAACCAAGGTTGGCACCTGCCAGAAGCGCTGCTTATCCGCGCTCGTGCCAGCCGCCGCCGAGCACCTTGTACAGGGTGATGCGGTTGGACTGCTGTGCCAGCTGTGCCTGCAACTGGGTCTGCTGGGCGCTGTAAGCGGTGCGCCGCGCGTCGAGCAGGGTGACGAAGCTGTCCAGGCCGGCGTCGTAGCGCGCCTGCGACAAGCGGTTGGCCTGTTCGGCAGCCTCAACCAGGCGCTGCTGCGAGGCCACCTGCTCATCCAGGCTGACGTTCAATGCCAATGCATCGGCAGTTTCGCGGAAGCCGCTCTGGATCGCTTTCTCGTACTGCGCCAGCGCGATATCGCGGTCGGCATTGGCCACCGACAGATTGGCGCGCAGCTTGCCGCCCTGGAAGATCGGCAAGGTGATGGTGGGCAGGAAACTCCACACCCGCGTGCCGCTGTCGAACAGGCCGGACAGTTCACCCGAACTGCTGCCGACACTGCCGGTCAGGCGGATGCTGGGGAAGAACGCCGCGCGCGCTGCACCGATGTTCGCGTTGGCGGCCAGCAACTGGTGCTCGGCGGCCATGATGTCCGGGCGCTGCAGCAGCACGTCGCTGGGCAGGCCCGCCGGCGGCGGGGCCAGCGCCTGCAGCTGCGGTGCGATGGTCTCCGGCAGCAGCGTCGCATCGATCTGGCCACCGGCCAGCAGCGCCAGTGCATTGCGGTCCTGTGCCAGCTGCCCGCGCAGGCGCGCCGCATCGGTACGCGCGGTCTCGACCAGGGTACGGGTCTGGCTCAGTTCCAGCCCCGAGCTGCCACCGCGTTCGTGGCGGGCCTCGGCCAGCCGCAACGATTCCTCGTAGCTCTTCAGGGTCGCTTCGGAGATGGCCAGCTGCTGCTGGTCGGCGCCGTAGGTCAGCCAGGCGGTGGCGGTCTCGGCCACCAGGCTCAGCTGCGCGTTGCGGCGATTGGCGGCCACCGCGAAGTACTGCTGCAGCGCGGCCTCGCTGAGGTTGCGCACACGACCGAACAGGTCCAGTTCGAAATCGGCCACGCCCACGCCGGCGGTGAACTGCTCGGTGACCGGCACGTCGCCACCGCGGCGATCCATCTGCCCGGTGACGGCCACGCCCGGTACGCGGTCGGCACGCTGCACGCGGTACTGGCCGCGTGCCTTTTCAACATTGAGCACCGCCACGCGCAGGTCGCGGTTGTTGTCCAGCGCCTGGCCGATCACCTGCTGCAGGCGCGGGTCGGTGAAGAAATCGCGCCAGCCGACGGCGGCCGCATCGGCCACTTCGCCCTGCGATGCTTCTGCCGGCCACTGCGCCGGAATGGCCGGGGCGACCGCGGTGTCCTTCGGCACCAGGGTGGAGCAGCCGGCCAGCGCAAGCGCGGCGGCGATGGAAAGAGCAATGGAATGAAGCTTCATGGCAATACCTTGGGGTTCACGGTGGTAGCGCCGGGCATGGCCCGGCGACTACGCGGTGAGGCATCCGCCGGGCATGGCCCGGCGCTACCGGTTTTCATTACTCGGCGGCCTTGCGCTTGAACACGCGCTGCACCACCACGAAGAACAGCGGCACGAAGAACACGCCGAGCACCGTGCCGACCACCATGCCGCCGAGCACGCCGGTGCCGATCGCCTGCTTGGCGCCGGAACCGGCACCGGTGGAGATCGCCAGCGGCAGCACGCCCATGCCGAAGGCCAGCGAGGTCATGATGATCGGGCGCAGGCGGTCACGGACCGCGTGCATCGTCGCTTCGATCAGCCCTGCGCCCTTCTCCAGATGCTCCTTGGCGAACTCGACGATCAGGATCGCGTTCTTGCTGGTCAGGCCTACCGTGGTCAGCATCGCCACCTGGAAGTAGATGTCGCGTTCCATGCCGCGGAAGGTATTGGCCAGCACTGCACCAAGAATGCCCAGCGGCGCCACCAGCAGCACCGAGGTCGGCACGCTCCAGCTTTCATACAGGGCCGCAAGGCACAGGAACACGATCATCAGCGACAGCGTGTACAGCAGCGGCGTCTGCGAACCGGCCTGGCGTTCCTGGTAGGACATCGCCGTCCACTCGACGCCGAAGCCCGCCGGCAACTGCTTGGCCAGCTGTTCGATCTCGGCCATCGCATCACCCGAGGCCACGCCCGGCGCCGGCTCACCCTGGATCTCGGTGGCCGACACGCCGTTGTAGCGCTCCAGGCGCGGCGAGCCGTAATCCCAACGCTTGCTGGCGAAGGCACTGAACGGAACCATCTCGCCCTTGTCGTTCTTCACGGACCAGAGATCGAAGTCTTCCGGCACCATGCGGAACGCCTGGTCGGCCTGCACGAACACACGCTTGACGCGGCCGCGATCGACGAAGTCATCGATGTACGAGCTGCCCCACGCGGTGGCCAGGGTGGTGTTGATCTGGTCGATCGACAGCCCCAGCGCGCTCGCCTTGGCCACATCGATATCGATGCGGAACTGCGGCGTGTCTTCCTGGCCGTTCGGGCGCACGTTGGCCAGCTTCTTGCTGCCCGCAGCGAGGCCGAGCAGCTGGTTGCGCGCGGCCAGCAGTGCTTCGTGGCCCTGGCCACTGTTGTCCTTCAGGAAGAAGGTGTAACCCGAGGCGGTGCCCAGTTCCGGAATGGCCGGCGGCGGGAAGGCAAAGATGAAGGCATCCTTGATCTGCCCCAGCGCGGCCATCGCGCGGCCGGTGATCGGCATCACGCCGTTGTCGGCATCACGGTCCTTCCAGTCCTTCAGCTTGACGAAGGCCATGCCCGCGTTCTGGCCCATGCCGGCGAAGCTGAAGCCCTGCACCGAGAACACCGATTCAACCGCGTCCTTCTCGTTTTCCATGAAGTGCTTTTCAAGCGCGGCGATCGACTCCAGCGTGCGCTCCTGGGTGGCGCCGACCGGGGCCTGCACCAGCGCCATCAGCACGCCCTGGTCTTCATTGGGCAGGAACGAACTGGGCAGGCGCACGAACAGCACGCCCATCAGCACGAACAGTGCGGCGACGATGCCCATGAACCGCCACGGGCGGTGCAGGATGCCGCGCACGCCACGCTGGTAGCTTTCGCTGGTGCGGTCGAAGCCGCGGTTGAAGCCATTGAAGAAGCGGCCCGACCAGCCCTTGTGCGCGATGTGGTGCTCGCCCTTCTTCAGCGGCTTGAGCATGGTGGCGCACAGTGCCGGGGTCAGCACGATCGCGACCAGCACCGACAATGCCATCGCCGAAACGATCGTGGCCGAGAACTGCCGGTAGATCACGCCGGTGGAACCGCTCATGAAGGCCATCGGCACGAACACCGCCGACAGCACCAGGCCGATGCCCACCAGCGCGCCGGTGATCTGGCCCATCGACTTGCGGGTGGCTTCCAGCGGCGACAGGCCCTCTTCGGACATGATGCGCTCGACGTTCTCCACCACCACGATGGCATCGTCCACCAGCAGGCCGATGGCCAGCACCATCGCGAACATGGTCAGCATGTTCACCGAGAAGCCCAGCACCGACAGCACGCCGAAGGTACCCAGCAGCACCACCGGTACGGCGATGGTCGGGATGAGGGTGGCGCGGAAGTTCTGCAGGAACAGGTACATCACCACGAACACCAGCACGATCGCTTCAAGCAGGGTCTGCACCACGCCCTTGATCGACACGCGCACGAACGGGGTGGTGTCGTACGGGATCTCGGCCTTCAGGCCGGCCGGGAAGAAGCCTTCCAGTTCCTTCAGGGTTTCATCGACGCCGGCGGCGGTATCCAGCGCATTGGCGCCGGTGGCCAGGGTAACGGCCAGGCCACTGGCCGGCTGGCCGTTGTAGCGGGTGACGAAATCGTACGACTCGGCGCCCAGCTCGACGCGGGCGACATCGCCCAGACGCAGTTCGGCACCGTCCTGCGCACCGCGCACGATGATGTTGCGGAACTGTTCCGGGGTCTGCAGGCGCGACTGCGCATTGATGGTGGCGTTGAGCTGCTGGCCCTTCACCGACGGCGCACCGCCCAGCTGGCCGATGGCCACCTGCGCGTTCTGTGCATTGATCGCGGCGGTCACTTCCGGCACCGACAGGCCATAGGTGTGCAGCTTGTTCGGGTCCAGCCAGATGCGCATGGCGTACTTGCCACCGAACACCTGGATGTTGCCCACGCCCGGCACGCGGCTCAGACGGTCAACGACGTTGGAACCGACGTAGTCGGCGATGTCGTTGGCATCCATGCTGCCGTCTTCGGACACGAACGCGATGACGTTCAGGAAGCCCGAACTGGACTTGGCCACGTTGATGCCCTGCCGCTGCACTTCCTGCGGCAGCAGCGGCATGGCCAGCTGCAGCTTGTTCTGCACCTGCACCTGGGCGATGTCCGGGTTGGTGCCGCTCTCGAAGGTCAGGGTGATGGTGGCCTGGCCGTTGGACGAGCTGTTGGAGGAGAAGTAGATCAGGCCATCCAGGCCCTTCATGTTCTGCTCGATGATCTGCGTTACCGAGTCTTCGACCACCTTGGCCGACGCACCCGGGTAGCTGGCGCTGATTTCCACCGCCGGCGGTGCGACGTTGGGGTACATCGAGATCGGCAGCTTGAACAGGGCCAGGCCGCCGGCGAGCATGATGATGATCGCGATGACCCACGCGAAGATGGGTCGATCGATGAAGAAACGTGCCATGGGGTTCTCCGCTTACTTCGCGCCGCCGGCCGGAGCCGCGGGCGGGGCGGCTGCCGGCTTGGCCGGTGCAGCGCCCTGTTCGGTGGCGTTCACGGGCATGCCCGGGCCGATCTTCTGCAGGCCTTCGACAATGACCTTGTCGCCGGCCTTCAGGCCGTCCTCGACCAGCCACTTGTCGCCGACAGTACGGCTGACCTTGACCGGGCGCACTTCGACCTTGTTGTCCTTGCCGACCACCATCGCGCTGGTATCGCCCTTGGGATCGCGGGCGATGCCCTGCATCGGCACCAGCACCGCATCGCTGCGCACGCCACCGCCGATCACGGCGCGCACGTACATGCCGGGCATCAACAGGCCGTCGGGGTTGTCGACCTTCACCCGCAGCCCGAAGCTGCCGGTGGCCGGATCGACGCTGACTTCGGAGAACTCCAGCGTGCCCTTGTGCTCGAAGGTGCTGCCGTCTTCCATCAGGATGCTGACCGGCGTCTGCTGGTTGTCCTGCAGGCGGCCGGCGGCCAGTTCGCGGCGCAGCTGCAGCAGCTCGGCCGAGGACTGGGTGAGGTCGACATAGATCGGGTCCAGCTGCTGCACGGTTGCCAGCGCAGTAGCCTGGCCGGCACTGACCAGCGCACCCTGGGTGACGCTGGACTTGCCGATGCGGCCGCTGATCGGCGCGGTGATGCGGGCGTAGCCGAGGGTGACGTTAGCCGCATCCAGCGATGCCTTGGCGGCGCCGACGTCTGCTTCGGCCTGCTTCTGTGCAGCGATCGCGTTTTCCAGGTCCTGCTGGCTGACCGCATCGACCTTGGCCAGCTCGGTGATGCGCTTGGCACTCAGGCGTGCGGCATTGGCGGTGGCCTCGGCACGGGCCAGCTGCGCACGGGCGCTGTTGGCCTGGGCGCGATAGCTGGCGTCCTCGATCTGGTACAGCGGCTCACCGGCCTTGACCATTCCGCCTTCGGTGAACAGCCGCTTGGCGACGATGCCGTTGACCTGCGGACGCACTTCGGCAACCAGGAACGCATTGGTGCGGCCCGGCAGCTCGCGGGTCAGGCCCACGCTTTCGGACTTCAGCGTAACCACGCTGACCTGGCCGGGCCCTTGTTCGGGGGCCTGGGATTCACCGCCACAGGCGGCCACGGTCGCGGCGATGGCCAGCGACAGCGCAAAGGGTCGAATTCGGCTCAGCAACATGACGGAAAGGCTCTTGAAGGAAAGGGTCTCAGTCGGCGCTGATACGGCGACCCCTCCTCCAGCAGAGGTGAGGACCGCGCGAACAACGCCCACCCGGCAGGGCGCGGGCGCCTGGACAGGCCGGCCACACGCAGGACGGGAATGATGGGAGGGGAATATACATACATGCATGTTTGTTTGTAAACCGGTACAATTCAGCCACGTTTCACGCTCACTCGTACCCACTCATGGCCCGCAAGACCAAAGAGGACACCCAGGCGACCCGGGAAGGCATCCTGGACGCTGCCGAGACCTGCTTCCACGAGCACGGCGTCGCCCGCACCACGCTGGAGATGATCGGTGCGCGCGCCGGCTATACCCGTGGCGCGGTGTACTGGCATTTCAAGAACAAGGGGGAGGTGCTGGCGGCGATCGTCGAGCGCGTGCACCTGCCTTTCATGCAGGAACTGGAGCGCACCTCCAGCGACCAGCGCGACACCCCGGTGCACGACCTGCGCGCGGTGATGATCCATTCCTTCATCGAGCTGTCCGAGGATGAGCGCCTGCGCAAGACCATGGAGATCATGCTGCGCAGCGATGCCTCGGCCGATACCCGGGTGCTGACCGAACTGCAGCAGGCCGGTTTCCGCGATGCGCTGGACCGCATGGAGCGCGCCCTGCGCCGCGCCCAGGAGCTGGGCCAGCTGCGCGAGGGCGCCGACCCGAAGATCGCCGCGCGCATGCTGCACGCCACGGTACTGGGCGTTCTGCACGGGGCGATGGTCGAACCGGACCTGATGGACCTCAAGCGCGACGGCATGCTGGCGCTGGACATGACCCTGGCCGCCTACGTGAAGGACGGTGTGTTCGTGGCCGGTTCGGTACCCGAGCCGTTGCCGGAGGCATGAGCGGAGGCGCGGCCTCTACAATCGGCACTTCTTCTGCTGCAACGGTGTCGATGATGCTGGACAACGTGGTGTGGGGTTTCATCGGCTGCGGCAGCGTCACCGAGAAGAAGAGCGGCCCTGCCCTGGCCAGCACGCCAGGCTCGCGCGTGGCCGCGGTGATGCGGCGCGATGCCGCGCTGGCCGAGGATTACGCGCGGCGCCATGGCATTGGGCGCTGGTATGCCGATGCCGGTGCACTGATCGCCGACCCCGAGGTCAATGCGGTGTATGTCGCCACGCCGCCGTCCACGCACATGCACTACGCCCTGCTGGCGATTGCCGCAGGCAAGCCGGTGTACATCGAGAAGCCGATGGCGATGGACCATGCCGAGTGCGCGCGCATCCTGGCTGCCAGCGCGCGCAGCGGCGTGCCGGTATTCGTTGCCTACTACCGCCGTGCCCTGCCCCACTTCGTGCAGGTCAAGCAGCTGCTGGATGGCGGTGCGATCGGTACACCGCGCACGGTACGCAGCACGCTGCACCGCCCGCACACTGCAGATTCGACCGCCCCTGGATTCTGGCGGACCGACCCGGCCATCGCCGGCGGCGGCCTGTTTGTCGACCTGGGCTCGCACACTTTGGACCTGCTCGACCATCTGCTGGGGCCGTTGACCGATGTGAGCGGCCTGGCTGATTCGCAGGCCGGCGCGTATGCCGCCGAGGACAGCGTGTCGATGTGCTTCCGTACCGCCGATGGGGTGCAGGGCATCGCGCAGTGGAACTTCTGCGCCTTCCGCCGGCGTGATGAAGTGGAGATCACCGGCGACCGTGGGCAGCTGCGCTTTTCCACCTTCGATGAAACACCGATGGAGCTGGAAACAGCCGAGGGCGTCCAGGTGTTCGAGGTCACCCACCCACCCTCCATCCAGCAGCCGTTGATCGCCACGCTGGTGGATGAGCTGCGTGGCCACGGCTGCTCACCGTCCAATGGCGTGAGCGCGGCACGTACCAACGCCGTGATCGACCAGGTGCTGCGCGCATACCGCACGCAGCGGTAGCGCCCAACGAAGAGGCCGCCTTTCGGCGGCCTCTTCATTCTTACAGGATGTAGCGGCTCAGGTCCGGGTCCTGCACCAGCTCGCCCAGATGCGTATCGACGTAGGCATGGTCGATGGACAGGGTTTCGCCATCGCGGTCGGGCGCTTCATAGCTGAGCGAATCCAGCAGGCGCTCCAGCACGGTGTGCAGGCGACGGGCACCGATGTTCTCCTGGCGCTCGTTCACCTGGAAGGCGATCTCGGCAAGGCGATCGATGGCATCGGCGGTGAAGCTGACCTTGACGCCCTCGGTAGCCAACAGCGCTTCGTACTGCTTGGTCAGTGCTGCCTTCGGCTCGGTCAGGATGCGCACGAAGTCCTGCTTGCTGAGCGCGCCCAGCTCCACGCGGATCGGGAAACGACCCTGCAGTTCCGGGATCAGGTCGCTGGGCTTGGCCAGATGGAACGCGCCGGAGGCAATGAACAGGATGTGGTCGGTCTTGATCGTGCCGTACTTGGTGGACACGTTGGACCCTTCCACCAGCGGCAGAAGATCGCGCTGCACGCCTTCGCGCGAGACGTCACCCCCGCCCACGTTGTCGCCGCGCTTGGCCACCTTGTCGATCTCGTCGATGAAGACGATGCCGTGCTGTTCGCAGGCTTCGATCGCGGCGGTACGGATGTCGTCTTCGTTGACCAGCTTGCCGGCCTCTTCTTCCAGCAGCAGCGGGCGCGCGGCCTTGATGGTCAGCGTGCGCTTGTGCGCCTTGGCACCCCCGCCGAGGTTGGCGAACATCGACTTCAGCTGCTGGCCCATTTCCTCCATGCCCGGCGGGGTCATGATGTCCATGCTGACGTTGGCGGTGAGGTCCAGTTCGATCTCACGCTCGTCCAGCTCGCCATTGCGCAGCATCTTGCGGAATTTGATGCGCGTTTCGTTGTCCTGTGCCGACGGCTCGTTGCGCGCGGCTTCCGGATCGAAACCGATACCGCCACTGCGACGCGGCAACAGCGCATCCAGAATGCGGTCTTCGGCACGTTCCTCGGCCTGCGTGCGCACGCGCACCTTGGCCTGTTCGCGGTACAGCTTCACCGCGGTATCGGCCAGGTCACGGATGATCTGCTCGACGTCCTTGCCGACGTAGCCGACTTCGGTGAAGCGGGTGGCTTCGACCTTCACGAACGGTGCGTTGGCCAGGGTGGCCAGGCGGCGCGCGATCTCGGTCTTGCCGACGCCGGTCGGGCCGATCATCAGGATGTTCTTGGGCATCACTTCATTGCGCAGCTCGGGCACCAGCTGCATGCGGCGCCAGCGGTTGCGCAGCGCGATGGCCACCGCGCGCTTGGCGTCGTGCTGGCCAACGATGTGCCGGTCCAGTTCCTGCACGATCTCGCGCGGGGTCATGGTGGCGGAGGAAACTTCGATCTTCGACATGGATGTGCTCACGGATTCGTTGTCGGTAGCGCCGGGCCATGCCCGGCGGATCGGGGAGCGTTACAGCTCCTCGACCACCACGTTGCGGTTGGTATAGATGCAGATGTCGCCGGCAATGCCGATCGCTTCACTGGCAATCGTGCGTGCATCCAGCTCGGTATGCGCCATCAGTGCGCGCGCGGCGGACAATGCATACGAACCACCGGAACCGATGGCGATGATGCCGTCTTCCGGCTCGATCACATCACCGGTGCCGCTGATGATCAGCGAGGTTTCCTTGTCTGCCACCGCCAGCAGTGCTTCGAGCTTGCCCAGGCGGCGTTCGGTGCGCCAATCCTTGGCCAGCTCGACGGCGGCGCGCTGCAGCTGGCCATGCTTTTCCAGCTTGGCCTCGAACAGTTCGAACAGGGTGAAGGCATCGGCGGCGGCGCCGGCGAAACCGGCCAGCACCTGGCCGTCGCGGCCAAGGCGGCGCACCTTGCGCGCATTGCCCTTCATCACCGTGTGGCCCAGGGTGACCTGGCCATCGCCGGCGATCGCCACATGCTCGCCACGACGGACGCAGACGATGGTGGTGGCGTGGAAAACATTGGGATTCTGACTGGGGTCCATGCGGCCTCCGATAGCTGTTCACGGGACATGGGGACAGCGGCGGTAGCGATCAAGCCTGCGTGGATGGCTGCCGTTCAGCGCTTGGCTTGCGACGGCCGGTCCGGATTGGGTTCGATGCCCCAGGCGATGTACCAGTCCTCGCCCTGGGTTTCGATCGGGTGCTGGGTGCGCCCGGAGCCGTTGCCGCAGGCCAACGCGTCGGCGGCGCAATAGCGGTCGCAGCCCCAGCAGATGCGCTCGGGGTGCCTGGGATGCAACGGAATGGGCTTCGCCATGGCAGGCGGATTCCTCGTGGCCTGCGGCCACAGTGCGCTGCTTGCGCCCGCCCTGCCATGATCGAGGTCAAGCGGAGGCGGTTGCACCTGCCGGGCACGGCCCGGCGCTACCCTTCCTTGCCGCGCCGTTTGGCCCGCGGGTGCGCCGCGTCGTACACCTTGGCCAGGTGCTGGAAATCCAGGTGGGTGTAGATCTGGGTGGTGGCAATGTCGGCGTGGCCGAGCAGCTCCTGCACGCCGCGCAGGTCGCCGGAAGATTCCAGGATGTGGCTGGCGAAACTGTGCCGCAGCATGTGCGGGTGCACGTGCTTGAACAGGCCCTGGCGCTGCGCCAGCTGGCGGATGCGGATCTGCACCGCACGCTGGCTGATCGGCCCGTTGCGACCGGGGAACACCGGCGTGGCCGGGCCACCGCCGCTCTCGCTGCGCCAGGCCAGCAGTGCCTCGCGCGCCTGCCGTCCGACCGGGACCCGACGCTGGCGGTTGCCCTTGCCGGTCACGTTGACCAGGCCGCTGGCGAAATCGAGGTCCCGCCAGATCAGCGCGCACACTTCGCTCAGGCGCAGGCCGGAGGAATAGAACAGCTCCAGCAGCGCGCGGTCACGACGGCCGAGCTCGCCTTCCGGTTCCAGCTCGACCAGCTGCACCGCTTCGTCGGCATCCAGTACCTGCGGCAGGCGCCGCGGCGCACGCGGCGCCTTCAGCGTTGCCGCCGGGCTGGCCTCGATGCGGCCATGCTTGAGCAGCCAGGCATAGAAGCTGCGGCAGGCCGACAGCCGGCGCTGCAGGCTCTTGGCCGACAGGCCGCGGCGATGTTCATCGGCAACGAACTGGCGCACGGCATCGGCATCAAGCGCTTCCACCGCCACGCCACGCGGTTCGGCCCACACGGTCAGGGCATCCAGGTCGCGCCGATAGGCGTCGAGCGTATGCGCCGACATCCGCCGCTCCACCTGCAGGTGCTGCAGGAACGCCTGCACCGCGCTCATCGTCGTGTCCTGTTCAGTCCGCGAAACGCTTCAGTCCAGTAACCAGGGCTTCGCCCATCATGCGCAGGAACAGCGTTCCCATGCCGGGGTAGAAGCGGTTCGGATCGTGGCTGCCGACGGCAATCAGCCCCACGCCCGGCAGTGGCAGCAGTGCGGTGGTCTGCACTTCCTCGCTGCGCGCGCCGTACAGCACGGCGTTCTTTTCAGCCTGCAGGCGGCCGCAGATCGGCTCGCCATCCTTCAGGCAGTCGCGGAACGGGCCAAGCGTCGCATCGTCGGCGGCCAGCACCTGCAGCCATTCGGCCTGCTCCAGGCCGGCCACCGGCGCATGCACCACCAGCCGCACCAGATCGCCGGCGAAATCTTCCTGCAGCGATGCAGCCATCGCCCGCAGCGTGTCAGCCGCGTTGTCCTGCTTCATCAGGGCCAGGGTCAGCTGGTGGGTACGCACCGCCAGCCGTTCGTTGACCTGGGCGGTGGCGCCCAGGTCGGCCAACCGTCGCGCCAGCTCGCGGTTCTTCTCACGCAGCACGTCCAGCTGGTAGCTGGCCAGCGATGCGGTGGGACCGTCATCGCGTGGCACCACCAGGGTCAGGGCCAGGTCCGGGAACTGCTTGAGGAAGCCCGGATGACGCCGCAACCACGCGGCCACTTCATGGGCACCGAGCTTGTCGACGGTCTCAGTCATGCGATCCACTCCCCTTCGAAGACGAATGCGGTCGGGCCGGCCATCACCACCGGCTGGCCATCGCCCGGCCACTGGATGCGCAGGTCACCGCCGGGCAGGCTGATGCGCGCATCGCGCTGCAGGCGGCCGCGCTGCATCAGGGTGACAGCGGCAGCACAGGCGCCACTGCCGCAGGCCAGGGTTTCGCCGACGCCGCGCTCGAAAACGCGCAGGCGCGCATGCGCCGGGCCCATCACCTGGGCGAAGCCCACGTTCACCGATTTCGGGAACGACGCATGCTGCTGCAACAACCCGCCAACGCGTTCGACCGGTGCGGCATCGATCAGGCCGACTTCGATCACCGCATGCGGGTTGCCCATCGACACCGCGGCGAAACGCACGGTCTCGCCCTGCAATGGCAGCAGGTATTCATCGCGCGGGTGGGCGAAGCCCACCAGCGGCACCTGTGCCGGTTCGAACGCCGGCACGCCCATCGCCACCGCGAACTGGCCATCGCCCAGTACGTCCACGGCGTGGCTGGACAGCGGGCTGTCGATGACGAAGCGATCGCCCTGCGCACTGCCCTCGCGCACCAGCCAGGCGGCGATGCAGCGCGCGCCGTTGCCGCACTGCTCGGAGTTGGAGCCGTCGGCGTTCCAGATGCGGTAGGACGCCACCGAGCCTTCCGCACGCGGCGGCTCGATGGTCAGGATCTGATCGCAGCCGACGCCGGTATGGCGGTCGGCCAGGCGGGCGGCCAGTTCCGGGGTGGGCGGCGGGGTGCCGTCGCGCAGGTCGATCACTACAAAATCGTTGCCTGCGCCGTGCATCTTGCTGAAGCGCAGGCCGTTGGAACCGGCCTTACTCATTCCCGTCGTCCACCTTCTTGACCGGGTCCGGGGTGACCGACGGGCTGCCGTCGTTCACGTCCTGGGTGGCAGCGGGGGTGGCGTCGTCGGCCGCCGGTTCGACGGTCTCTTCCACCGGCACCGGCTTCTGCGGCAGCACCAGCGGGCCCTTGTTGCCGCACGCGGCGAGGAACAGCAGCGAGGCCGCTGCCAACGGAATCAGGATGACATTGCGATGGGGGATGCTCATGCCCCGAGTATAGCCATTGACGGCTGAGCGGTTGGTGCAGGGATAGCGCCGCGCGGAGCGCTCACCGGGCATGGCCCGGCGCTACCGTGCGTGAGGGACGTTATCCGGGCGGCGGCAACGGCCGGGTCCACAGCCAGGCCGCCACCACGGCCATGCTGCCGATCGAGAACCACTTCACCCAGGCGATCGGCACGCACCACAGCATGATGCCGGCGCAGACGGCCATGGTGATCGTGGCCATCCACTTGCCATGGCGGCTGACCGCACCGTGTGCCTGCCAGTTGGCGATGGCCGGGCCGAAGCGCGGGTGCTGCAGCAACCAGGTGTGCAGGCGCTCGGAGCCGCGCGAGGCGGCCCAGGCCGAGATCAGGATGAATACGGTGGTCGGCAGCCCGGGAACGAAGATGCCGACGATGCCGGTACCCAGGCTGACGTAGGCCAGCAACCACCACGCCCAGCGGAAGCGCACCGGCCGGACCGGCGCAGGCGATGCTTTGGCAGCGGGAGGGTCGGGCTGGCTCATCGCACAAGGATACCCAGAGCGGTGGCGGCAGCGGTATCACCGCCGCCACCGTGCGTCATTCCGCCGCAGCGGCGCCGGCCGGGTCCTGGATGCCCAGCTGCTGCAGCACGAACGCGTAGGACTCGGACAGTTCGCGGTAACGCTGGAAGCGCCCGGACTTGCCGCCGTGGCCAGCCTCCATGTCGGTACGGAACAGGATCGGGTGATGGCCGCTGTTGTCGTCACGCAGCCTGGCCACCCACTTGGCCGGCTCCCAGTACTGCACCTGCGAATCCCACAGGCCGGTGCCCACGAACAGCGCCGGGTAGGCCTGCTTCTTTACGTTGTCGTAGGGCGAGTAGGACAGCATGTAGTCGTAGAACGGCTTCTGCTCCGGGTTGCCCCACTCGTCGTACTCGTTGGTGGTCAGCGGGATGGTCGGGTCGAGCATGGTGGTGACCACATCGACAAAGGGCACCTGCGCCACCAGCACGCGGTAATCCTGCGGCGCCTGGTTGGCGATGGCGCCCATCAGCAGGCCACCGGCGCTGCCACCGGAAGCGGCCACGCGATCCTTGGCGGCCCAGCCCTGTGCAACCAGGCCACGGGTGACGTCGATGAAATCGTTGAAGGTGTTCTGCTTGTGCAGCAGCTTGCCGGTCTCGTACCAGTCACGGCCCATTTCCTGGCCACCACGGATGTGCGCGATGGCGTACACCACGCCACGATCGAGCAGGCTCACCGCGGTCTGGTTGAAGTACGGGTCCATCGACATGCCGTAGCTGCCGTAGGCGTACTGGAACAGCGCGCCCTTGCCGTCCTTCTGGTAGCCCTTGCGGTAGACCAGCGACACCGGCACCTTCACCCCGTCGCGCGCGGTGATCCACACACGGTCGGTTTCGTACTGGGATACGTCATAGCCGATCACCGGCTGCTGCTTCAGCTGGCGACGCTCGCCGGTGGCGGTGTTCAGTTCGTACACCGTGGTCGGCGTGGTCATCGAGGTGTAGGCGTAACGCAGCCAGGGCGTATCGGCTTCGGTGTTGTCGCCCAGGCCCATCGAGTAGGCCGGCTCGTCCGCCTTGACGTAGTCGTTGCGGCCGTCCTTGAACAGCAGGCGGATACGCTCCAGGCCTTCGGAGCGTTCGGCGATGGCGGTGTAGGTATCAAACAGCTCGAAGCCTTCGATGAACACCGCATCGTCGTGCGCGATCCAGTCCTGCCACTGCGTGCGCGATGTGGCATCGGTAGGTGCGGTGACCAGCTTGAAGTTCTTGGCACCATCGTTGGTGCGGATCACCCAGCGGCCATCGTAATGGTCGGCGTCATATTCCACGTCGCGCTGGCGCGGGGCCAGCACGGTGAAATGGGTCGGATCGCTGGCGGGGGCGTAGCGCTCCTCGGAAGACACGGTGCTGTGCACGCCGATGGTGATGAAGCGGTCATCGCGGGTGCGGCCGATGCCCATGTAGAAGCTGTCGTCCTCTTCCTCATAGACCACCGTGTCGGCGCTGGCCGGGGTGCCCAGCACATGCTTCTTCACGCGCACGGTCAGCAGGGTTTCCGGATCGTTCTCCACGTACAGCACGGTGCGGTTGTCATCGGCCCAGACCAGGTCGCCGGAAGTGCCGGTGATGGTGTCGGGCAGCACCTGGCCGGTGCGCAGGTCCTTGAACCGGATGACGTACTGGCGACGACCGACATCGTCATCGGCCCAGGCCAGCAGATGGTTGTCCTGGCTGACATCCATCGAGCCGACGCTGAAATAGCCCTTGCCGGCGGCCATCGTGTTGACGTCCAGCAGGACTTCTTCCGGTGCTTCCATCGCCCCCTTGCGGCGCGCGTGGATGGGATAGTCCTGGCCGGTCTGGTAACGGCTGTAGTACCAGTAGCCGCGCTCGCGCGCCGGCACGCTGGAATCGTCCTGCTTGATGCGGCCGACGATCTCCTTGTACAGCGTGTCTTCCAGCGGCTTCAGCGGTGCCAGCAGCTGGTCGGCGTAGGCGTTCTCGGCCTGCAGGTAACCCAGCATGGCCTTGTCTTCGCGCTTGTCGTCGCGCAGCCAGTAATAGTCATCGTTGCGGGTCGCGCCGAAGGGCGCCTTGACCACGTGCGGGCGCTTCTCAACGTCCGGCGGAACGGGCGGGGTGGCGGCGGTGGCAGTGCTGGTCATCAGGCTCGCAAGCAACAGGCAGAGGGTAGGTTTCATGAGATAAGGCTCCTTGATCGGCAATGCAATGGCGTCCTTTTCCTGAGTCTGGGTGGCGGAAGGCCAGCGGGCAACCCTGCCGGTGGTGCCGCCGCTGGCCGGCAACCCGATTCACCCCGAAGATCGTGAGGTTGCCGGCCAGCAGCCGGCACTGCCAGGACCGGCGGCGTACCATGGCGGCATGAGTACCCTGCCCCACACGCCGGGCTACAGCCGGCGCAGCCATGAAATCGCCCCGTTCCACGTGATGTCCCTGCTGGCCCGCGCACAGGCGCTGGAACAGGCCGGCCATGATGTGATCCACCTGGAGATCGGTGAACCGGACTTCACCACCGCCGAGCCGGTGGTACGTGCCGGCCAGGCCGCACTGGCCGCCGGCCACACCCGCTACACCGCCGCACGCGGCCTGCCTGCGCTGCGCCAGGCGATCAGCGGCTTCTACCGCAGCCACTACGGGCTGGACATCGACCCAGAACGCATCCTGGTCACCCCGGGCGGCTCCGGTGCATTGCTGCTGGCCAGCAGCCTGCTGGTCGATCCGGGCCGTCATTGGCTGCTGGCTGATCCCGGCTATCCCTGCAACCGCCATTTCCTGCGCCTGGTGGAAGGCGGCGCACAGCTGGTGCCGGTCGGCCCGGAAACGGCGTACCAGCTGACCCCTTCGCTGGTGCAGCAGCACTGGAATGCTGACAGCGTCGGCGCGCTGGTGGCGTCGCCGGCCAATCCCACCGGCACCGTGTTGTCAGCCGATGAGCTGGCTGCGTTGTCGGCCGCGCTGCGCGCACGTGGCGGCCATCTGGTGGTCGATGAGATCTACCACGGCCTGACTTACGGGCTGGATGCAGCCAGCGTGCTGCAGGTCGATGACAGCGCCTTCGTGCTGAACAGCTTCTCCAAGTACTTCGGCATGACCGGCTGGCGGCTGGGCTGGCTGGTGGCTCCGCCGGCGGCCGTGCCCGATCTCGAAAAGCTGGCGCAGAACCTGTACATCAGCGCATCGAGCATTGCCCAGCACGCCGCACTGGCGTGCTTCAGCGAGGAAGCGATGGCGATCTTCGAACAACGCCGGCAGGCCTTCCAGCAGCGCCGCGACTACCTGCTGCCGGCCCTGCGCGCGCTCGGTTTCCGTATCGATGTGGAGCCGCAGGGCGCGTTCTACCTGTACGCCGACGTCAGTGCCTTCACCGATGACGCGCAGGCGTTCTGCAACCACTTCCTGGAAACCGAGCACGTGGCGTTCACCCCGGGCCTGGATTTCGGCTTCCACCGTGCCAACCAGCATGTGCGGCTGGCCTATACGCAGGAAGTGCCGCGACTGCAGGAGGCGGTGGCGCGCATTGCGCGTGGGTTGCAGCGCTGGGGGGCCTGATCGCCCGCGCGAACGGCATCCACGCATGGCGTGGATCTACTGCTGACAGGCTGCAGGAGGCGGTGGCGCGCATTGCGCGTGGGTTGCAGCGCTGGGGGGCCTGATCGCCCGCGCGAACGGCATCCACGCATGGCGTGGATCTACTGCTGACAGGCTGCAGGAGGCGGTGGCGCGCATTGCGCGTGGGTTGCAGCGCTGGGGGGCCTGATCGCCCGCGTGAACGGCATCCACGCATGGCGTGGATCTACTGCTGACAGGTAGATCCACGCCATGCGTGGATACGTGGCCGGTAACGAAAAACGCCGCCCGAAGGCGGCGTTTTTCATTCCTCACTTACCGCCCAAGCGTTCCCACAGGAAGCTGTAGGCCAGTGCGGACATGTGCGCGGCCTGCGCATTGTTGGCTGCACCGCCGTGGCCACCTTCGATGTTCTCGTAGTAGGTCACGTCCTTGCCGGCGTCGATCATCTTCGCCGCCATCTTGCGGGCATGGCCCGGGTGCACGCGGTCATCGCGGGTGGAGGTAGTGAACAGCACCGGCGGGTAGGTCTTCTTCGCGTCGAACAGGTGGTACGGCGAGAAGGTCTTGATGAACTCCCAATCGGCGGTGTCCGGGTTGCCGTACTCGGCCATCCACGAGGCGCCGGCCAGCAGGTGGCTGTAGCGCTTCATGTCCAGCAGCGGCACCTGCACCACCACCGCCCCGAACAGTTCCGGGTACTGGGTGAGCATGTTGCCGGTGAGCAGGCCACCGTTGCTGCCGCCCTGCACGCCCAGGTGCTTGGCCGAGGTGATCTTGCGGGTGACCAGATCCTGCGCCACGGCGGCCATGTCTTCATAGGCCTTGTGACGGTTCTGCTTCAGCGCCGCCTGGTGCCAGCGCGGGCCGTACTCGCCACCGCCACGGATGTTGGCAACCACGTACACGCCGCCCTTCTCCAGCCAGGCGCGGCCCATGCCGCCGGAATAGGCCGGGGTCAGCGAGATCTCGAAGCCACCGTAGCCGTACAGCAGGGTCGGGTTGGAACCGTCCAGCTTCATCGCCTTGTCGTGCACCACGAAGTACGGCACGCGGGTGCCATCCTTGCTGGTAGCGAAGTGCTGTTCGATGACCTTGCCATCGGCGTCGAAGAACGCCGGCATGGTCTTGAGCACTTCCGGCGCCTTGCCGATATCGGCGATGGCCAGCGTGGTCGGGGTCAGGTAGTCGGTGGCGGTCAACCACACCGCATCACTGTCGTTGCTGTCGACCGCGCTGACACCCAGGGTGCCGAACGCTGGTGCGCCGACGAAGTCGCTCTTCTGCCAGCCCTTTGCGCCCGGGGTCAGCACCGACAGGCGGTTCTTGACGTCGTCCAGCACGTTCAGCACCAGGTGGTTTTTCGTCCACGAAGCGCTGGCCAGCGAGGTGGTCGCGGTCGGGGTGAACAGCACCTCGAAATCGCGCTTGCCGGCCAGGAAGTCGTCGAGCTTGGTGGCCAGCAGCGAACCGGAGGCATAGGTCTTGCCACCGACGGTCCAGGCGTCGCGCAGCTCCAGGGTCAGCCACTGCTTGTGCAGGCCCTTCTCGGCCGAGTTCGGCGCATCGATCTTGGTCAGCGTGCCATCGTCGCCACGCAGGTAGACCTCGTTGTTGTAGAAGGCCAGCGTACGGCTGACCAGGTTGCGTTCGAAGCCGGGGGTGTCATCGTGCATGGCCGCGATGTACATGTCTTCCGGCTTGCCTTCATACACCACGCTGGCCGAGGCCATCGGCGTACCGCGCTTCCACAGCTTGGCCACGCGCGGGTAGCCGGAGGTGGTCATCGAGCCGGCACCGAAATCGGTGTAGACGAACACGTTGTCGCGGTCGATCCAGCTCAGGCCGCCCTTCGATTCGGGGCGGAAGAAGCCGTCCTTGATCCAGCTCTTGCTGGCCAGGTCGAATTCGCGGGTGACATCGGCGTCGGCACCACCACGCGACAGCGCGATCAGGCAGCGGCTGTAATCCGGACGCAGGCAGTCGGCGCCGTGCCAGACCCAGTTTTCGTTCTCGGTCTTGTTCAGCGCATCCAGGTCGAGCACGGTCTCCCACTGCGGCGAGGCCTTGCGGTACTCGGTCAGGGTAGTGCGCCGCCACAGGCCGCGCTCGTGCTGCTTGTCCTTCCAGAAGTTGTAGTAGTAATCGCCGATCTTCTGCACGCCGGGAATCTTGGCGTCGGAATCGAGCACCTCGCGGATGCTGCTCTCCATCTGCTTGAAGGCCGGGGTCTGCGCCAGGCGCGCCTCGGACTTGGCATTCTGTTCCTTGACCCAGGACAGCGGCTTGTCGCCGGTGACGTCCTCCAGCCAGGCGTAACGGTCGGTGTCTTCAGCAGCCACGGCGGTCCCCACCGAGGCAGCGGTCATCATGCCGGCCAGCAGGCAGGCGGAAGCGAATCGGGACATTGCAGCTCCAGGCAGTCATTAGCCGTGGAACGCTAGCATGGATCACCGCGGCCGCCCCTGTGTCGAAGGTCAGGCTGCGGCAGCGCGCGCCTTGCGGGTACGGGCTGCCGGCAGGCGCCGGGCCTGACCGCTGCGGCGGCGCAGCCGGCGGGCCAGCGCCCGGATCGGCAACGGGCAGCGCAGCAGCGCCCACCAGGCCGCCAGCGGCATGCCCACCAGCCACAGCGGCAACCAGCCCAGCCAGGCACTGCTGCCACGCGCAGCCGGCCACACCAGCACCACCGCCAGCCCGGCCAGGGCGATCTGCGGCACAACCCGCAACAGGCGCGGATCGGCGCCTTGGCTGACGCGTTCAGTTGGCGAACGATGGCGGGAACGTGTGCGCATGTGGATTCTCCGGTGGTCGATGGCGGCCAGCTTGGCTGCGGTGCTTCTCATCGGCTGCGACACCATTGACGGATCGCGTGCACACAGTGACCATGCGCTGGCAAGCCCACTGGAGCCCGCTCCCGCATGTCCTCGATCCGCCCGTTCTGCGCTGTGATGCTGGCCCTATCCCTGGGCGGTCCTGCTTTGGCTGCCAGCGATCCACCGTCGCCGCGCACCACGGCGGCTGAATCCACCGATGCCGGCGCAGCGATCGACCTGCAGCGCTTCATGGGTACCTGGTACGTGATCGGCCGCGTGCCGAACTTCATCGAACGCGGCCATGTGGCCAGCGTCAACCAGTACGAGCTGCGCGAAGACCACAAGGTCGCCATCACCTACCGCTACCGCGATGGCTTCGGTGAACCGCTGCAGGAGCTGCGTGCACGTGCCAGCGTCGATCCGGACAGCGGCAACCACGGCTGGCGCACCTGGTTCTACCGGGTCGTGCCGACGCATTCGCGCGTGCTGGAAGTGGCCCCGGACTATTCCTGGGCGCTGATCGGCTACCCGGGCCGCGAAATGGCCTGGATCTTCGCGCGCACGCCGGACATGGACAAGGCGCTGTACAAGGATCTGGCCGAGCGCCTGCGTGACGAGTACGGCGTGAACACCGACAAGCTCAAGCGCGTGCCGCAGCACGCTGACCAGGTCGGCAAGCTGGGCTACGAAGTGCCGAACGTGCGTTGATCGTACGTTGGATTGCCGGCCAGCGGCCGGCACGACCCGAATGATGCCGGGCGCCGCCCGGCATACTTATCTGCGGCTGTAATGCGCGACCAGGCGGTCGCCCAGCATCTGCAGCAGCTGCACCAGTACCAGCAGCACCACTACCGTCACCAGCGCCACATCGGTGCGGTTGCGCTGGTAGCCTTCGCGCAGCGCCAGATCACCCAGGCCGCCGGAACCGATCGCACCGCCCATAGCAGTGAATCCGACCAACGCGACGGTGGTCACGGTGGCCGCTGCAATCAGGCCCGGGCGCGCTTCGGGCAGCAGTACCCGGCTGACCAGCTGCCAGGTGGTGGCCCCCATCGACTGCGCGGCCTCGACCACGCCGCGGTCGACCTCACGCAGCGCGGTCTCGACCAGCCGCGCGTAGAACGGTGCGGCGCCGATCACCAGCGCCGGCAACGTGCCCAGCACACCGATCGACTGGCCCATCAGCCACAGCGATACCGGAATCAGCACCACCATCAGGATGATGAACGGCACCGAGCGCAGCAGGTTCACCACCACCGCCAGCACCGCATAGGCCAGCGGGCGACGGCGCATCTGCGGGGCACCGAAAAGATAGAGCAGCACGCCCATCGGCAGGCCGATGGCCAGGGTCAACGGCAGCGAGCCGGCCATCATCAACAGCGTCTCGATGGTCGCCTTGCCGATGTCGGCCCACTTGTCAGCGTCCAGGTGGCGGAAGAAGCCGCCGGCGGTTGCAACGATCATCGACGCAGTTCCTCAACGTGCACGCCGGCAGCCACGAACGCGGCCTGCGCGGCGGGCTGGTCGCCGCCCACCAGGGCAACCACCAGCTGGCCATACGGGGTGTCCTTGATCCGGTCGATACGCCCGGACAGGATGTTGTAATCGACCCCGGTCTGCCGCGCGACGCTGCCAAGCAACGGCTCGTAGGTATCGGCACCAAGGAAGGTCAGGCGCACGACGCGGCCACCGACCGCATCGAAATCGCGGTGCAGCGCGCCCTCGTCCAGATGTTCCGACTCGCTCACGAAACGGCGCGTGGTCGGGTGCTGCGGGTGCAGGAACACCTGGGTGACCGGGCCGGTCTCGACCAGATCGCCGGCATCGAGCACGGCAACGCGATCGCAGACACGGCGGATCACATCCATCTCGTGGGTGATCAGCACGATGGTCAGGCCCAGCTCGCGATTGATCTTCGACAGCAGCGCCAGCACCGAGGCCGTGGTCTGCGGGTCAAGCGCGCTGGTGGCCTCATCGCACAGCAGGATCTGCGGGCGCGTGGCCAGTGCACGGGCGATGCCTACGCGCTGCTTCTGGCCGCCGGACAGCTGCGCCGGGTACTTGTCTGCATGGGCCTCCAGGCCGACGGTCTGCAGCAGTTCGGCCACGCGGGCGTCCACGTCGGCCTTCGGCGTACCGGCCAGCTCCAGCGGGAAGGCAACGTTGCCGGCCACCGTGCGCGAGGACAGCAGGTTGAAATGCTGGAAGATCATGCCGATGCGCCGGCGCAGCGCGCGCAGCCCATCCGGGTCCAGTGCGGTGACATCCTCGCCGCCGATCAGCAGACGGCCACCGCTGGGCTCTTCCAGGCGGTTGATCAGGCGGATCAGGGTGGATTTGCCGGCGCCGGAATGACCGATGATGCCGAACACCTCGCCGGCCTCGATGGTCAGGTCCAGCGGCTGCAGCGCGCTGACCGCGCGGCCGCCAACGGCATAGGATTTGTGCAGGCGCTGGAACTCGATCACGGGAGCGGCTCACCGGCAGGGCGATGGAAGGGGCGTGCAGCCTACCAGCGCCGACGCTCGCGCGCAGGCGCCATGGGCGAGAATGTTATTCCTTTTGGTTCTAAGGACGCTGTGAACACAGCATCGGCTGCCGCCGGCCGGCGCTCGGCGCTACCGCGCCGGGCTCACGGATGGTCCAGCGGCTTCGGTGGCTGCTGCCGGTTCACCCGCTCCCGATGCAGCAGGTACAGGCCAGAGGCGACAATAATCGCCGCGCCCGCCCAGGTGTAGCCATCCGGCAGCTGGCCCCAGAATGCCAGGTCCCAGCCGATTACCCAGACCAGTCCGCTGTACTCGAGCGGGGCGATCATCGAGGCCTCGCCCAGCTGGAAGGCCTTGGTCAGGGCGATCTGGCCCAGCGCGCCGGCCAGGCCCATGCCGGCAATCAACGGCGCATGCGCCAGCTGCAGCGGCACCCAGCCGGGGATTGCCAGCAGGCCAGCGCCGATGGCCATGATCACCAGGAACCAGACCACCATCGACTGTGACGTATCGGTGCGGGTCAGCAGGCTGACGGTGATCGCAGCGATGGCATAGGCGGTTGCGGCGGCCAGCACCATCAATCCCGGCACTGAAATGAAACCGTCCACACCCGGGCGCAGCACCACCAGCACGCCCACCAGGCCGATGCCGATGGCGACCCAGCGCCGCGGCCCCACCCGCTCGCCCAGCAACGGCACCGACAACGCGGCAATCAACAGGGGCGCGACGAAATAAATGGTGTAGGCGGTGGACAACGGCAGATCGCGCAGGGCGAAGACGAAGCAGCCGATCATCGCCATGCCCAGCCCGCCACGCAGCAGATGCAGGCCCCAGCGGCGCGGAATCAGCGAGCGCGGGCCCGCACTGGCCAGCACCCAGACCAGCACGAAGGGCAGCGACGCCGCGCCGCGCAGGAAGGTCACCTGCAACGAGGGATAGCTGGCCGCCAGCTGTTTCATGCCGGCGTCCATCAGTGAGAAACAGGCGACGGCGGCCACCATCCAGGCCACCGCGTGCGAAGGGGAGCGTTGCAGGTTCATGCCCCATTATCGCCGACCGCACCCGCCTGTAGCGTCGAACCCGGCTCGGCTGCCGCCTGCAGCGTCGCCGGGCATGGCGCGGCGCTACGAAGGGACCGGCGCGATAGAATGGCCGCCACTGAATTCTGCGGAGCAACGCCCATGCCTTCTTTCGACGTCGTGTCTGAAGTCGACACCCACGAGCTGACCAACGCACTGGACCAGGCCAACCGCGAGCTCGCCACCCGCTTCGATTTCAAGGGCGTGGATGCCAAATTCGAACGCGAGGGCGAGGTGATCACCCAGATTGCCCCGAGCGAATTCCAGCTCAAGCAGATGAACGACATCCTGCGCGCCCGCTTGTCCGCGCGTGGCATCGACACGCTCAGCCTGGAGTTTGGCGACATCGAGACCAACCTGGCCCAGGCCCGGCAGAAGATCACCGTCAAGCAGGGCATCGAGCAGAAGATCGCCAAGAAGATCGCGGCCGCGCTGAAGGAAGCGAAGCTGAAGGTGGAAAGCCAGATCAACGGCGACAAGCTGCGTGTGCAGGGCAAGAAGCGCGACGACCTGCAGGACGCCATCGCCGTGCTGAAGGCGGGCAAGTTCGAGCTGCCGCTGCAGTTCAACAACTTCCGCGATTGATGGATGCCGCCGGGCATGGCCCGGCGACCTGCCGGTCAATCGCGCAGCAGCTTGTACAGCGTGGTGCGCGAAATACCCAGCTGGCGTGCGGCCAGGCTGAGATTGCCGTCCGCGGCCTGCGCCGCACGGCGCGCCGCCTCGCGCTGCTGGTCACGCAGCAGCGGCGCACCCACGTTGTGCAGGGCGGCCCGCTGCATGGCCTGCCGCGATGCGGTGCGCGGCGCCCGCAGATGCTGCAGGTAGACCGCACTGCCCTCCCCCAGGCGCACCCGATGCGGCGCACCCGGTTGCAGCAGGCGCCGCCGCTGCGCCGCACTGGCTCCGGCAAACAGCATGTCCACGCCCAGCAAGGGCAGCGGCCCACGCCGTGGCAGGCCCAACAGGCGCCGCGCAACGCGGTTGGCCGCGCGCAGCTGGCCATCTTCCTGCACCGCAAGCAGCCCCTGCAGGGGTGACGCCAGCCAGCGCGGATCGTGCTGCACGGCCAGCAGGTGCACATCGGTGAGGGTGTGGAAGAGGCGATTCTCGCTGGCCAGTGCGGCCTGCCGGAAATAGCCCTGCAGCAACGACGGATCGCGCTCGCCCAGGCCGGTGATGTCGATCACCCCGCAGACCCGGCCGTCGAGATCATGCAACGGCTCACTCAGGCAGAACACCGGGGCGAAACGCTGCAGGTAGTGCTCGTTGCCACGCACCAGCGCAGGCAGGTCGTCGGCCAGGCTGAGCGCGGGCGCGGTGGTGCCGATCTCGGTTTCGCCCAGCCGCCGCCCGACCTGGATCGGTCGCAGCAGAGGCGCATCTTCCAGGCCGTGTGCCTGCTGCGCGATCACCATGCCATCGCGGTTGGCGCAGAACATCGTCCAGCCCCGCCCACCGAACGCGGCCCAGAGCTGTTCCAGTTCCGGCTGTACGCAGCGCGCCAGACGGCGATCATCAGGATGGGACAGCCGGCGGCCATCGCCCAGCAGCGGCCGGTAATCCGGTTCCTGCCCCGGCTGCAGGCCGGCTGCGCGCGAGCGTTGCCACGACTGCTGCAACGGCAAGGGCAGCAGGGCCAAAGACTGCGCATCGCCCTCGGCGAAGGCGGCGCGTGCCGCCACCAGCTGCTGTTGCCCGACTGTCGTGGCCATCATCGGCGCAGATTACACCTGCCAGCGGCAACATCGCGTCATGTCACGACAACGGAGCGTTCCCGTTGCCGTGAGGGATGCATCCACGCAGGGCGTGGATCCACAAGCGGCAGGGGAACCTTCGTCGGGGGGTGCCCGGCCCACCCCAGCCCCCCACCCCACCCTGCCCTTACGCCGCGATGCGCAGGATCGGTTTCAGCGTGATGCCACGGGTGCTGTCTTCGGCCGCCTGGTTGATCTGTTCCAGCGGATAGAACTTCACCAGCTTGTCGAACGGGAAACGACCCTGCTGGAACAGTGTCACCAGCTGCGGAATGAACACCTGCGGCACGCTGTCGCCCTCGACGATGCCGCGGATGCTGCGGCCGCCGAGCAGCAGGTTGTTCACATCGAAACTGGCGGTGGTGCCCAGCTTCGGCGCACCGACCACGCCCATCATGCCAAGCCCGCCGAGCGCTTCGATCCCGGCGGAGAGCACCTCCGGGCGCCCGGTCGATTCCAGCGCGAAATCGGCACCACCGCCGGTGATCGCGCGCACCGCTTCGACCACATCGGTGTCGCGGCTGTTGATCACGTGGGTGGCCCCCAACTCCAGCGCCAGCTCCAGTCGCGAGGGCACCACGTCAATGGCGATGATGGTGGTGGCGCCGGCGACCTTGGCCGCCATCACCGCACTCAGCCCGACCGCACCAGCGCCATAGCTGGCGAAGCTGCTGCCAGATCGCACCTGCAGCGAATTGAGCACGGCGCCTGCGCCGGTCTGGATGCCGCAGCCCAGCGGGCCGAGCAGTTCCAGCGGTGCATCGTCGGGCACCTTGATCGCGTTGATCTCGCGCGCCAGCGCATAGGTGGCAAACGAGGACTGCGCGAAGAAATGGTCATGCAGCGGCTGGCCCTGCGCGTCGGTGATGGCGGTCTGGCCATGGCCATCGTCGCCGCCGAAGTTGAGCGCGAAGAAATCGCGGCAGTACGCGCCGTGGCCGCCGCGACAGGGATTGCAGTGACCGCAGGCACCATAGGTCAGCACCACGTGGTCGCCTGCCTGCAATGCCTTCACGTTGGGGCCGACGGCTTCGACGATGCCGGCACCTTCGTGGCCAAGCACCGCCGGCAACGGCACCGGATAGTACTGGTCACGCACGATCAGGTCGGTATGGCACAGGCCGGTGGCCACCACCTTCACCAGCACTTCGTCGTCCTGCGGCCCACGCAGCCGCGCCTGCTCGATCACGAACGGTTGTTCCTTGCCGCGTACCACCGCGACGGTGATGTCGCGCGCATCAAGACTGCTGCTCATCGTTGTGTGCTCCTCGATCAGATCGGATAGGCCGGGGCTTCGCCCTTGACCGTCAGCCATTGCCATTGGGTGAATTCTTCTGCGTTGGCCGGGCCGCCGATGCTGCTGCCATTGCCGGATGCGCCCACGCCACCAAACGGATTGATCACTTCATCGTTCACCGTCTGGTCGTTGATGTGCAGCAGGCCGGTACGCAGCCGCTCGCCGAGCTTCAGCGCGCGCCCGACGTTGCTGGAGACAATGCCCATCGACAGGCCGTACTCGCTGTCATTGGCCAGTTGCACTGCGTGGTCGTCATCATCGAATGGCACCACCACTGCCACCGGCGCGAAGATCTCTTCGTTGAAGGCGGGATTGCCGGCGCTCACGTTGCCCAGCACGGTCGGGGCGAAGAACAGCGCCTGGTGGGTGCCGCCGGTTTCCAGCGTGGCACCGGCCTTCACCGCCGCATCGACCACGCGTGCGGCATGGTCGCGCTGCGCCGCGTTGATCAACGGTCCCAGCGCCACGTCCTCGCGCGCCGGGTCGCCGACCTTCAGCGATTGCGCCTTGGCCACCAGTTTCTGCAGGAACGCCTGGTGGATGCTGCGCTGGACCAGCACGCGGCCGGTGGCCATGCAGATCTGGCCCTGGTGCAGGTACACGCCCCAGGCCGTATTGGCGACGGCCAGCTCCAGATCGGCGTCATCCAGGATGATCAGCGAGTTCTTGCCGCCCAGTTCCAGCGAGACCTTCTTCAGGTGCTTGCCCGCCGCCTCGCCCACCTTGCGCCCGGCCGCGGTGGAACCGGTGAACTGGATCATCGCCACATGCGGATCGCTGGTCAGCGCCGCGCCTGCCGCGCCATCGCCGGGCAGCATGTGCAGCACGCCCTCCGGCAGGCCTGCCTGTTCGAACAGGCGCGCGATCACCACCCCGCCGCAGACGGCGGTGCGCGGGTCGGGCTTGAGTACCACCGCGTTGCCCAGTGCGATCGCCGGTGCCACCGCGCGCATCGCCAGGTACAGCGGGAAGTTGAACGGCGAGATCACCCCGACCACGCCGAGCGGACGGCGCCGCGCCAGATTCAGCCGGCCCGGCTCGGACGGCAGGATCTCGCCGACGCTGCGCGCGGGCAGCGCGGCGGCCTCGTGCAGCGCCTTGATGGTCACCTTGGCCTCGAAACCGGCCTTCAGGCGGGTCGAGCCGCTTTCGCGGACCAGCCATTCAACGAGGGTATCGATGTTCTCCTCGGCCAGCCGCGCGGCCTTGCGCAGCACCTCGGCGCGCTGTTCATACGGTGCGGCGGCCCACGCCTGCTGTGCCTGCGCGGCGGCGGCCGCCGAACGTGCCACCTGGGCCGGGTCCGCCAGGCCGATCTCGCCGAGCGGCTGGCCGGTGGCCGGTTCGATCACCGGCTGGCGCTGTGCGCTGGCGCGCCAGTGCCCGTCGAAGCAGGCGCCGGACCAGAGCTCGGTCGGCAACCATGGGGAAGATGCAGTCATGTGGAGTCCTCCTGTGTCGTGCGGTCATTGCACGCCCGCCGCGCGCGGGCGGCAATCGGCCATCGGTGCGGTCGTGGCAAGGGATTGAATCAACGAGGGTTTCCAGCTTGGCCGGTGTCCAGTTCGTGGACAGTGAACGGTGCGTCGGTGTCCACGCGCCTACAATGGCCGCCCTGCCAGCCGATGCGCCCGCCATGACCGACACCACCCTGCCTACCGATGATCCGATCGCCGCCACCCGTCTGTGGCTGGAGCGCATCGTCATCGGACTGAACCTGTGCCCGTTCGCCAAGGCGGTGTACGTGAAAGACCAGGTGCGCATCGTGCTCAGCGACGCCACCACGCCCGAGGCGCTGGTGGAGGAACTGGCCGAAGAACTGGTGCTGCTGCGCGACACCCCCGCCGAGCAGATCGACACCACCCTGATCGTACATCCGCAGGTGTTGACCGACTTCCTGGAGTACAACGATTTCCTCGACAACGCCGATGCGGCGATCGAGGCGTTGGACCTGCAGGGCATCCTGCAGGTGGCCAGCTTCCATCCGGACTACCAGTTCGATGGCGTGGCCGCCGATGACGCCAGCAACTACACCAACCGCGCCCCCTTCCCTACCCTGCACCTGCTGCGCGAAGACAGCGTGGCGCGTGCGGTGGATGTCTACCCGGACCCGGACGTGATCGTCGAGCGCAACATCCAGACGCTCGATCGCATCGGTGTGGAAGGCTGGCACCGCCGCCTGCGCGGCGACGACCTGTCATGAGCACGGTGCCGCCGATAGCGGCCTGGCCGGCAGCGCCGCTGCACGGCAAGGTGGTGCTGGTCACCGGCGGCGCCAACGGCATCGGCCGCGGCATCGCCCAGGCGGTGCTCGGCGCCGGTGGCCGCGTGCTGATCGGCGATCTCGATGAGGAGGCGGGCCACGCCTGCCTGCACGAATGGCAGCGCGGCCAAGATGCCGCCTTCCAGCGCGTGGACATTGCCGACGAAGCCAGCGTAGGCGCGTTCATTGCCGACGCGCTGCAGCGTTTCGGGCGCATCGATGGACTGGTCAACAACGCCGGCATCGCCGGACCCCACGGCACGCTGCTGCAGGAGATGGACTGGGAAGAGTGGCAACGCCGCCTGTCGTCGCTGCATGGTGCGTTCCTGTGCAGCAAGCATGCCTTGCCGGCACTGTCGGCCGGTTCAGGGGCGATCATCAACATCGCCTCGACCCGCGCCTGGCAGTCCGAAGCACACAGTGAGGCCTACGCGGCTGCCAAGGGCGGGCTGCTGGCCTTCACCCATGCGCTGGCCATCAGCGCCGGTCCGGCGGTGCGGGTCAACAGCATCAGCCCGGGCTGGATCAGCACCGACGCCTGGCAGGCACCCGCACGCCGGCACGCACCGCAGTACTCGGCCGAAGACCACGCGCAGCATCCGGTGGGGCGTGTTGGCCAGCCCGAGGATATCGGCGCGCTGGCGGTGTACCTGCTGTCGTCGCTGTCCGGCTTCACCACCGGCCAGGATTTCATCGTCGACGGCGGCATGACCCGGAAGATGATCTACGCCGATTGAAGGCGGGACGCCCCGGTAGAGGCCAACCTTGGTTGGCCTGGGCCTTTCGCCAACCAAGGTTGGCGCCTACCAGGGCGTTACGCCGTCTCCAGTAGATCCACGCCATGCGTGGAGGGCGGTAACGTGTTTACGCCATGCCCGAATGCCGCAGCAGCGCGTCGATCTGCGGCGCGCGACCGCGGAAGGCCCTGAAGTTCTCCGCCGCCGGACGGCTGCCACCACGCGACAGGATCTCATCGCGGAAGCGTGCGCCGGTTTCAGCCAACGCCTGCGGGGCTTCTTCGAATGCGGCATACGCATCGGCACTCAGCACTTCAGCCCACTTGTAACTGTAATAGCCGGCCGCGTAGCCGCCGGCGAAAATGTGGCTGAACTGATGCGGGAAGCGATTCCAGACCGGCGGATGGTTCACCGCCACTTCCGCGCGCACCCGGTCCAGCAGTGCCAGCACATTATCCTGCGCCGGCTCGAACTGGCTGTGCAGCAGCATGTCGAACAGGCCGAACTCCAGCTGGCGAACCGTCGCCATGCCGCTATGGAAATTGCGCGCGGCGAGCATGCGCTCGTACAGCGCGCGCGGCAGCGGCTCACCACTGTCCACGTGTGCGGTCATGCCCTGCAGGTGGTCCCATTCCCAGCAGAAGTTCTCCATGAACTGGCTGGGCAGCTCCACCGCATCCCATTCCACGCCATTGATGCCGGCCACGCCCAGCTCACCGATACGGGTCAGCAGCTGATGCAGGCCATGGCCCATTTCGTGGAACAGGGTGGTCACTTCGTTGTGGCTGAAGGTGGCCGGCTTGCCATCGGCACCGCGGCCGAAGTTGCAGACCAGGTACACCAGCGGCGTCTGCACGCTGCCATCGGCGCGCGCGCGGCGGTTGCGGCAGTCATCCATCCATGCGCCACCACGCTTGCCTTCGCGCGCGTACAGGTCCAGGTAGAACTGGCCCACCAGCGCACCCTGCGCATCGACCAGGCGGAAGAAACGCACATCCTCGTGCCAGACCGGCGCGCTGTCTTCCTGCACCTGCAGGCCATACAGCTGCTCGATCACCGAGAACAGGCCGCCAAGCACCTTCGGTTCGGTGAAGTACTGCTTCACTTCCTGCTCGGAATAGCTGTAGCGGGCCTGCTTCAGGCGATCGGCGGCGAACGCCAGGTCCCAGGCCTGCAGTGTGTCGATGCCCAGCTGTTCACGGGCGAACTGTTCCAGCTCGGCGCGGTCCTTGCCGGCGAACGGCTTGGCGCGCGCGGCCAGGTCACGCAGGAAGGCCAGCACTTCGGCCGGGTCCTGCGCCATCTTGGTAGCCACCGAATAGTCGGCGTAGGACGCAAATCCCAGCAGCGCGGCCAGTTCGGCGCGCAACGCTAGGATGCGGTCGATGTTGCCGCCATTGTCGAGCGCGTCGTCGCCGAATTCGGACGCACGCTGCGCACTGGCGCGATACAGGATCTCGCGCAGGTCGCGGTCCTCGCCCCAGGTCTGTACGGGCAGGTAGCACGGCATCTGCAGGGTCAGTTTCCAGCCCGGGACACCGTCTTTTTCCGCCGCCGAACGCGCCGCTGACTTCACATCATCGGGGATGCCGGCCAGACGTGCCGGGTCTTCGACAATCAAGGACCAGGCATCGGTGGCATCGAGGACGTTCTGCGAGAATTTCGCCGACAGCGCCGACAGTTCTTCCTTGATCGCCGCGAAGCGCTGCTGTGCCTGTGGGTCCAGTTCGGCACCGCCCAGGCGGAAGTCACGCAGGGTGTTTTCCAGCACCTTGCGGCGGGCGTCATCGAGTCCGGCAGCGTCGGCACTGGCGGCCAGTGCCTGGTACTGACGGTACAGCGCCAGGTTCTGGCCCAGCGCGCTGGCGAAGCGGGTGACGCGCGGCAGATTGCTGTTGTAGGCCTCGCGCAGTTCCGGTGTGTTGACCACACCCTGCAGGTGGCCCACCACGCCCCAGGCACGCCACAGGCGCTCGGTCGCGTCATCCAGTGGGGCCACGAAGGTCTGCCAGCTGACCGGCTGCACCTGCTCGGCGGCACTGACGGCCGCTTCGGCCTGCGCCAGCAGCACATCCAGCGCCGGTGCCACGTGCCCGGGCTGGATCGCCTCGAAGCGCGGCGGTCCGGAAAAATCGAGCAGGGGGTTGGCAACGGTCACGGCAGGTCTCCAGGATACGGGCCCGGCAAGGCGGGCAGCCTGGTGGATATGGCGCTGGCCCGGCCGGCAGTCAAGGGGGCCGGCGCCTTCGTTCACGTCGGCCTTACGGCAGCCGGTCGAAGCTGGCGGCGCGGGGGAGACCGCAGCGGAACGTGTCGAGGAGGCCCCACATGGAAGGTCTGGCTCCAGTTGCATCCGCAGTACGTTCACCATCGCTGGCGCTGTCGGCCAGCACCACCGAACTGGCCTGGATCGCCGCGCTGTGCGATGCCGGCGACGACGCCCCGCGCCACCTGCAGCAACTGCAGGCATTGCAGCACCAGGGCGGGCAGTTCACCGACGCGCAGGAGTGGTATCCGTTCGAGGTGATCGAACGCGGTGCCAGCCGGTTGCAGCTTGGCCACGAGCGCGAGTTCGTGATCTGCGTGCTGCTGTGGCTGCAGGCCCTGGCCCAGGGCCGCGCCAGCAGCCTGGACCCACGCCTGCACCTGGATGACCGTGCCGTGGAGATCGAGGGGCTGCCCGATGCCCTGCGTGATGCGGTGCTGGACGCGTTCATGGCCGCGGGGTATTGAGCGGCCGCTGATCGGCCGCTGCGCTCGCCGGGCATGGCCCGGCGCCCCCCTGCGGTGGGTTCCGATAGCGCCGGGCCGTGCCCGGCGGATGGTTGGCGAACCTACAGCGCTTCCAGGCTGCACCACGGCAGATCGGGCAGGCCCTGGCCGGCCACGGCCGCGGCCACCTGCACATCGGCCGATTCCACATCGATGCCCTGCCGCCCATACCAGGCCGGGTCGTAATAGCTGTGCGCATAGCGGTCACCGCTGTCGCACAGGATGCTGACGATGCTGCCCTGATGACCGGCCTGGCGCATCCACTGCGCGGCCTGCAGCACGCCGATGAAATTGGTGCCGGTGGAGCCACCGACACGGCGCCCCAACTGGCGGCTGACGTGACGCATGGCAGCCAGGCTCAGCGCGTCAGGCACTTTCACCATCGCATCGACGCTGGTCGGAATGAAGCTCGATTCAACGCGCGGCCGGCCGATGCCTTCCACCCGCGAACCACCGCTGCAGGTCAGCTCGCGCCAGCTGTTCTCGCCGGCCACGGCCGCCTGGTAGCCGTCGAAGAACACCGACACTTCCGGATCGGCGCACAGGATGCGGGTGTCGTGCCGGCGGTAGCTGACGTAGCGCCCCAGGGTCGCTGCCGTGCCACCGGTGCCGGGGCTGCATACGATCCATTCGGGGATCGCACTGGGCTCTTCGGCCATCTGCTTGAAGATCGATTCGGCGATGTTGTTGTTGGCGCGCCAATCGGTGGCACGCTCGGCGTAGGTGAACTGGTCCATGAAGTGGCCGCCGGTTTCACGGGCCAGCTTTTCCGAGTCACAGTTGAGGTCACAGGCACGCTCGACCAGATGGCAACGGCCGCCATGGAACTCGATCGCCGCGATCTTCTCCGGCGAAGTGGTGGCCGGCATCACGGCAATGAACGGCAGTCCCAGCAGGCGCGCGAAGTAGGCTTCGGACACCGCGGTCGAGCCACTGGATGCTTCGATCACCGGCCGTCCTTCACGCAGCCAGCCATTGGCCAGCGCGTACAGGAACAGCGAGCGCGCCAAGCGGTGCTTGAGGCTGCCGGTGGGATGGCTCGATTCATCCTTCAGGTACACGTCGATGCCGTCGAACCCGGGCAGCGCCAGCGGAATCAGGTGGGTATCGGCGGAGCGGTTGAAATCGGCTTCGATCTTGCGGATGGCCGCGGCCACCCATTCACGCTGCGACATGGCGGGCAATGCTCATCAGAACGGAACGGTGCGATCCGCCCATTGTACGTCGCAGTGCCGTCAGCTGCCGGGTCGTAGAATGGCACGCATCCGGCCGGTAGCGGCCTTGTCTGAAGGACCTCCCCCATGACCATTCCCGCCCTGCGCGATGTCCCCGGCGTCGCCGCCCAGGCCCCGGCCGAAACCACCGGCTTCGTGTTCAACCACACCATGCTGCGGGTGAAGGATGCCACCGCCTCGCTGGACTTCTACACCCGCGTGCTGGGCTACCAGCTGATCGACAAGCGCGACTTCGCCGAGGCCCAGTTCAGCCTGTACTTCCTGGCCTACGTGCCGGCCGGCGCCGTGGTACCCGAAGACGACGACGCCCGCCGCCTGTGGATGGCCGGCCTGCCGGGCGTGCTGGAGCTGACCCACAACCACGGCACCGAGGCCCAGGACGGCGCGGTCTACCACGACGGCAACAGCGACCCGCGCGGCTTCGGCCACATCTGCGTGTCGGTGCCGGATATCGAAGCGGCCTGCCAGCGCTTCGAGGACCTGGGCGTGACCTTCCAGAAGCGCCTGAGCGACGGCCGCATGAAGAACCTGGCCTTCATCAAGGACCCGGACGGCTACTGGGTCGAGATCATCGCCAACGCCTGACCGGCCGCGCCAGGCGCTCGCCGGGCATGGCCCGGCGCTACCACAGCGGTCCCCTTCTGAAGAGGTACGCATGGAAACGATGGAACTGCACCGTGGGCGACTGATCGACCACATCCAGCTGGTGGTGCGCGATCTGGCCGCCAGCCGCCGCTTCTACCAGGCCGTGTTCGATACGATCGGCATTCCGATCGCCGGTGAAGGCGAGGACTACTTCTGGGCCGATGAGCTGTTCATTTCCAGCGCCAGCAGCGAAGCCGCGGCCGGGCAGTTGACCGGCCGCCACCACCTGGCCTTCCAGGCCCGCGATACCGCCACCGTCGATGCCTTCCACACAGCGGCCATCGCCGCCGGCGGCAAGGACAACGGCGCGCCGGGCGAACGCCCCTACCATCCCGGTTACTACGGCGCCTTCGTGATTGATCCGGATGGCAACAACATCGAGGTCGTCTACCACGGTCCGGCCAGCTACAGCGCCGATTCGGTGAAGGTGAGCTTCTGATTCACGCGCTGCGCGCTCGGCGGGCATGGCCCGGCGCTACCAAACGACGAAGCCGGGCATTGCCCGGCTTCGTTTCATCATCACTGCGCGCGCCTTAGTGGGCGGCCATGTAGATGTCCTGCAGCACGGCTTTTTCCAGTTCCAGCTCACCCAGCAGGTTCTTCACGATGTCGCCCAGGCTGAGGATGCCGACCAGCGTGCTGCCGTCGGTGACCATCAGGTGGCGACGACGCGAGTACGTCATGAGCGACATGGCCTGCTTCAGCGTGGCCTCCGGTGCGATGCCTTCCAGGCCGGTCGACGGCAGGCTGGAAATCACGCGGCGGCCAGCCTGCGGGCCGTCATCGGCCAGGCTGCGGACGATGTCCTTCTCGGAAATGATGCCCACCGGCACATCATCCTTCATCACCACCAGCGCGGCGATCCTGTTCGCGCTCATCTTGTGCGCGGCGGCACCGATGGTGTCTTCGGTGTCGATGGTGATGACAGCTTCTTTCTTCGATTGCAGGAGCTCACGGACGTTCATTCTTGTTTCCTGGTGCAGGTCACTCAAGTCAGAAAAGTGTGCTCTGCCGATTCGCCCCCTCCCCGGGAACAGACCCTTCAGCGCACGTCTGGCGCAGGTTGCTGCCATCGGGAAGAGACCGGCAGGCAACGTGCTGCAACGCGAACGGGGCAGGGTTCAAACGCTCAACCCGGACCTCGGTCAACTCGATTCTACGACTGCGACCATCGGTCACTAGCGGCATCGATGGGACAGTTCATCGTGGGAACCTTTCGACGCTTCTGAGAATCGCACCCGGCCTGAAACCGGGGCTGAATGCAGCGCCCGCACGGCGCTAAAGTTCGGGCCCGGGCGGCCGGTGTACGCGCAACCGCCTCACCGTGCAAAGTCCGGCGGTCAGGCGGCGCCGGCTGCAGAACGAAAAAGGGTGGCCGCGATGGGCCACCCCTGCATGCATCAGCAGCCAGGCACGTCCGGCGTCATTCCACCGTAACGCTCTTGGCCAGGTTGCGCGGCTTGTCCACGTCCGTGCCGCGTGCCAGCGCAGTGTGGTACGCCAGCAGCTGCACCGGGATGGTGTGCACGATCGGGCTGAGCACGCCGGCGTGGCGCGGGGTGCGGATCACGTGCACGCCCTCGGACTCGTTGAAGTTGCTGTCCTGGTCGGCGAACACGAACAGCTCGCCGCCGCGCGCGCGCACTTCCTGCATGTTGGATTTGACCTTCTCCAGCAGGCTGTCGTTGGGCGCGATCACCACCACCGGCATGTCCTCGTCCACCAGCGCCAGCGGGCCATGCTTGAGCTCGCCGGCCGGATACGCCTCGGCATGGATGTAGGAGATTTCCTTGAGCTTGAGCGCGCCTTCCAGTGCGATCGGGTAATGCAGGCCGCGGCCAAGGAACAGCGCACTGCTCTTGCGCGCGAAGCGCTCGGCCCAGGCGGCAATCTGCGGTTCCATGTTCAAGGCATGCTGCACGCTGCCCGGCAGGAAGCGCAGCTGTTCCAGGTAGTCGGCTTCCTGTGCGGCATCGACACGGCCCTGCAGCTTGCCCAGCACCACGGTCAACTGGAACAGCGCAGCCAGCTGGGTGGTGAAGGCCTTGGTCGAGGCCACGCCGATCTCGGCGCCGGCACGGGTGTAGCAGACCAGTTCACTGGCGCGCGGAATCGCGCTTTCCGGCACGTTGCAGATCGACAGCGTGTGGGTGTGGCCCAGCGACTTGGCGTACTTCAGCGCTTCCATCGTATCCAGCGTTTCGCCGGACTGGGAGATGGTCACGATCAGGTGCTTCGGGTTCGCATAGGCGGCGCGGTAGCGGTACTCGCTGGCGATTTCCACGCTGCACGGCAGGCCGGCGATGGCTTCGATCCAGTAGCGCGCGGTCAGGCCCGAGTAGTAGCTGGTACCACAGGCCAGGATCTGCACCCCTTCAATGCCCGACAGCACCGCTTCTGCATTCTTGCCGAACAGTTCGGCCGGAAAGCCACCGGCATCGATGGCCGCTTCGATGGTGTCGCCCAGCGCGCGCGGCTGCTCGTGGATTTCCTTCTGCATGAAGTGGCGGTACGGCCCCAGCTCCAGCGATGCCAGCGACACGTCGGACAGGTGCACCTCGCGCTCGACCGGCTGATCGTTGCCGTCGAAGATGCTGACGCCATCACGGCGGATCTCCGCGGTGTCGCCCTCTTCCAGGAAGATCACCGTGCGCGTGGCCGACAGCACCGCCGATACATCCGACGCCACGAAGTTCTCGCCCTCGCCCAGGCCGACCAGCAACGGGCAGCCCATGCGCGCGCAGACGAAACGTTCCGGCTCGGCGCGGCTGACCACGGCCAGCGCATAGGCGCCGGTCAGTTCCTTCACCGTGTGCTGCAGCGCGACCAGCAGGTCATCGCCATTCTTCAGATGGTGGTGGATCAGGTGCGCGATCACTTCGGTGTCGGTCTGCGACTCGAAGCTGTAGCCCATCGCGCGCAGCTTCTCGCGCTGTTCTTCGTGGTTCTCGATGATGCCGTTGTGCACCAGGGCCACGCCGTGGCTGATGTGCGGGTGCGCATTGGCCTCGGTCACCCCGCCATGGGTGGCCCAGCGGGTGTGACCGATGCCGAGGCTGGCAGCGAAGCCTTCGGCCTCGGCGGCGGTGGCCATTTCCGAAACGCGACCGGTGCGGCGCACGCGGCGCACGTCGGGCCGTTCAGCCTGGTCGATCACTGCAATGCCGGAGGAATCGTAGCCACGGTATTCCAGTCGCTTCAGTCCTTCGATCAGCACCGGTACCACATCGCGATCCGCGATCGCACCCACGATTCCACACATGTCGCGCAATTCCTTGAAGACGGTCGGCGCATTCTAGCGTGGGTGTCCGCCAACCCCCTCCTGTCCGCTTAATGAAAGTGTCCGGAAAGGTGTCCGCGGACACCCGGACAGTGGGGGCAAGCGCGTAAATCATTGATGAAAAAGAAAATAAAGTTGGCACGCGGTGTGCTTTATCCCTGTCACCACTCTGGCACCACCGACAGGCACGAACCCGATGATCCGCGACACCTCCGCCCAGGACCAGATCGTTTCCTCCGCTTCGGCCAGTGCCCCCAAGGCCGCCTGGCACCGCTACCGCTGGCCGGCGCTGGCCGGTATCGCGCTGCTGGCCGGCATCGGCTGGGCGGTGCACGCCTGGTCCAACGCCAGCCGTTCGTTCGACAGCAGCCGGGTACGCGTGGCCGAGGTGCAGCGCGGCGACCTGGTGCGCGACATCGCTGCCGACGGCCGCGTGATCGCCGCCAACAGCCCGGTGCTGTACGCGATCTCCAGCGGCACGGTCGACCTGAAGGTGGTCGCCGGTGACGTGGTCAAGAAGGGCCAGGAACTGGCGATCATCGACAGCCCGGAACTGCGCAGCAAGCTTGCCCAGGAAGAAGCCACCCTTGCCGGCCTTGAGGCTGAAGCCAGCCGTGCCAACCTGGACGCCACCCTGGCCCGGGCCAAATCGCGCAAGGAAACCGACCAGGCCAGCATCGAGCGCCAGGCCGCCGACCGCGACCTGCAGCGCTACCAGCGCGGCTTCGATGGCGGCGCGGTGCCGCAGATCGAACTGGCCAAGGCCCAGGACAGCCTGAAGAAGGCCGACATCAACCTGGCCAACGCCACCACCGACTCCCGCCTGCAGAGCCAGGGCGCCGACCTGGACGCGCGCAACAAGCGGCTGCTGGCCGACCGCCAGAAGTCGGTGGTTGCCGAGGTGCAGCGCCAGGTGGATGCGCTGACCCTGCGCGCACCGTTCGATGGCCAGGTCGGCCAGGTGCAGGCGACCCAGGCCACCAACCTGGCGGCCAACGCGCCGGTGCTGGGCGTGGTCGACCTGTCCAAGTTCGAGGTCGAGATCAAGGTGCCGGAAAGCTTCGCCCGTGACCTGGCGATCGGCATGCCGGCACAGCTGACCGGCGGCAACGGCCAGCCATTCCCCGGCGAGATCAGCGCGGTGTCGCCGGAAGTGGTCAACGGCGAGGTCAATGCACGCGTGCGCTTTGCCGCCAGGCAGCCCGAGGGCCTGCGCCAGAGCCAGCGGATGTCGGTGCGGGTGCTGCTGGACACGCGCAGGAACGTGCTGAAGGTCGAGCGCGGCCCGTTCGTCGAACAGGGCAACGGCGTGGCCTACGTGATGGACGGACGCACCGCCGTGCGGCGTCCGGTGGAGCTGGGCGTCAGCAGCCTGGGCGAAGTGGAAATCAAATCGGGTGTGCAGCCGGGGGACCGCATCGTGGTCTCGGGCAGCGACCTGTTCAAGGACGCCGAACGCGTCACCGTCAACTGATATTTCCTGGAGAGAGGACACCCCATGTACATGCTCGAAATGCGTTCGGTCGCCAAGGTCTTCCGTACCGAACAGGTGGAAACCCATGCACTGCGCTCGCTGGAACTGCAGGTCAAGGAAGGCGAGTTCGTCGCTGTCACCGGCCCGTCCGGTTCCGGCAAGACCACCTTCCTCAACATCGCCGGCCTGCTGGAGACCTTCACCAGCGGCACCTACATGCTCGATGGCCAGGACGTCAGCACGCTCGGCGATGATGCGCGCAGCCGCCTGCGCAACCAGAAGATCGGTTTCATCTTCCAGGGCTTCAACCTGATTCCCGACCTGAACCTGTTCGACAACGTCGACGTGCCGCTGCGCTACCGCAAGATGAGCGCCGGTGAACGCCGCGAACGCATCGAGAAGGCGCTGAGCCAGGTCGGCCTGGGTTCGCGCATGAAGCACTACCCCAATGAACTGTCCGGTGGCCAGCAGCAGCGTGCGGCGATCGCCCGCGCCCTGGCCGGCAGCCCGCGCCTGCTGCTGGCCGACGAACCGACCGGCAACCTGGATACGCAGATGGCGCGCGGCGTGATGGAACTGCTGGAGGAGATCAACGCCGCCGGCACCACCATCGTCATGGTCACCCATGATCCGGAACTGGCCGCGCGTGCGCAGCGCAACGTGCACATCGTCGATGGCCAGGTGACCGACCTGGTGCGTGAACCGGTGCTGGCCACCCCGCGCCGCATCGCCGCCGTCAACGAGTGAGGGCACGACCATGTTCGCCTACTACGCTCGACTGGCGGTACGCAGCTTCCGCCGCAACAAGGTACTGACCGCGCTGATGGTGGTGGCCATCGCACTGGGCATCGGTGCTTCGATGACTACCCTGACCGTGTTCCATGTGCTTTCTGGTGATCCGATTCCGGACAAGAGCGATCGCCTGTTCTACGTGCAGGTGGATCCACGCCCGCGCTCGGGTTACCTGACCGGCGAAGAGCCGGAGGAGCAGATGACGCGCTTCGACGCCGAGACCCTGCTGCGCGAGAAGCGTGGACAGCGCCAGGCGATGATGAGTGCCGGCGATGTCACCATCGAGCCGGAGGGCAGCACCTTGAAGCCGTTCACCATCGATACGCGCTGGTCGTCGGCCGACTTTTTCCCGATGTTCAACGTGCCGATGCAGTACGGTCGCGCGTGGACGGCCAGCGATGACGACAGCCGCTCGCGGGTCGTGGTCCTGTCCAAGACGCTCAACGACAAGCTGTTCCAGGGTGCCGACAGCGTTGGCCGGCAGATCCGGGCCAGCGGCCATTCGCTGCGGGTGATCGGGGTGATGCAGCAATGGAATCCCGAACCGCACTTCTTCGACCTGACCGTGGGCAACTACGGCCGCGAAGAAGACCTGATGATGCCGATGTCCACCGCGATGGATCTGAAACTGGGCAGCAACGGCAACATGAACTGCTTCGGCGACAGCACGCCCGGCGAAGACAGCAATTCGCTCAATGCACCCTGCACCTGGCTCCAGTACTGGGTGGAGCTGGAACCGTCCAAGGTCGATGACTATCGCCGCTACCTGACCAACTATTCCGACCAGCAGCGTGCCGCCGGCCGCTTCGAACGCCCGGCCAACGTGCGCCTGCGCACCGTGATGGAATGGCTGACCTTCAAGAATGCAGTGCCCAGCGATGTGCGCCTGCAGATGTGGCTGGCACTGGGGTTCCTCGGCGTATGCCTGGTCAACACGGTCGGCCTGCTGCTGGCCAAGTTCCTGCGCCGCAGCGGTGAGATCGGCGTGCGCCGTGCACTGGGTGCCAGCCGCGGACAGATCTTCCTGCAGTGCCTGGTGGAAGCCGGTGCGGTGGGTGTGGTCGGTGGTGTACTCGGCATCGCCCTGGCGCTGCTGGGCCTGTACGCGGTGCGTCAGCAGCCGGTGGACTACGCCAAGCTGGCCCACCTGGACGGCAGCATGCTGCTGCTCGCCCTTGGCCTGACCCTGCTTGCCAGCCTCGCTGCCGGTTTCCTGCCCGCCTGGCGCGCGATGCAGGTCACCCCGGCCATCCAGCTCAAGTCGCAGTAAGCACCAGAACGAGGACTTCCCATGGACATCCGCCCCATCCTCAGCACTCTGCGCCGGCACAAGACCGCGGCCGCACTGATCGTGCTGGAAATCGCCCTGACCTGCGCCATCGTCTGCAACGCCTTGTTCCTGGTCACCCAGCGCGTGGAAAAGATCAGCCTGCCCAGCGGCCTGGTCGAGAACGAACTGGTGATGATCCGGGTCAGCGGCATTGGTGAACAGACCAACGCCCTGGCCCGTACCAACGAAGACCTGGCGTCGCTGCGCGCCATTCCAGGGGTGACCAGCGTCGCCAAGGTCAACCAGTTGCCGTTCCGGCGCAATTCCAGCAACACCAGCATCTCGCGCGAGCGCGATCAGGAACGCCCGACCGCCTTTGTTTCGCAGTACATGGTCGGCGAGAATTCGCTGGCCACGCTGGGCCTGCAACTGGTCGCCGGGCGCGACTTCCAGCCCAGCGAGTACATCGATCTTGAAGAAGCACAGAAGTACCCCAAGCCTGACCGCGCTGCGCCGGTGATCATCAACCAGCAGGTTGCCGCCAAGATGTACCCGGACCAGAGCGCGCTGGGCAAGACGTTCTACATGGGCAACCAGGCCCTGCACGTGGTCGGCGTGGTCGCCCACCTGGCAGCGCCCACCGACTACAACGACAACAGCACGCTGTCGATGATCCTGCCGGTGCGTACCGACTTCACCCGCGGCCCGTACATGCTGCGGACCTCGCCGGAACGTCGCGATGAAGTGCTGAAGGGCGCGCTGGCCGCGCTGGAACGCAACGACCCCAACCGCCTGGTGCGCGAGAAGCTGACCTACGAGGAACAGCGCGCCGACTACTTCAAGAACGACCGCGCCATGGTCGGCCTGCTGGTCACCGTGTGCATCGCGCTGCTGGTGGTCACCGCGCTGGGCATCGTCGGCCTGGCCAGCTTCTGGGTGCAGCAGCGCAGCAAGCAGATCGGCATCCGTCGCGCACTCGGCGCCACCCGTGGGCAGGTGCTGCGCTACTTCCAGACCGAGAACTTCCTGCTGGCCACGCTGGGCATCGTGCTGGGCATGCTGGCGGCCTATGCCATCAACCTGGCACTGATGAACATGTACGAATTGCCGCGCATGCCGCTGCTGTACCTGCCGCTGGGTGCCGTGCTGCTGTGGGTGCTGGGCCAGATCGCCGTATTCGGGCCAGCCCGCCGCGCTGCGGCCGTACCACCGGCCGTCGCCACGCGGGGGGCGTGAGATGCGCGCTTCCGTGCTGACAGTGATGTTGGCCGTCTTCCTGCCGCTGCCGGCACTTGCCGGCACCAGCACCACCACCTCGCAGACGCTGGATTGGCGGCAGGATGACGCACGGTTGTCGCTGCGTTCCACCGAGGGCCAGGTGCGGGTGGACGCGGCCAGCCCCGAAGCACGCTTCGGCGTGCGCCGCGGCGACCGCATCCTGCGTGCCGACGACACGCCGGTACGGCAGATCGAGCAGCTCGGGCAGGCCATGCAGCGGACGTCCTCGCCCACGGTCTACCTGCTGCTGCGTCGCGACGGCCGCCAGTTGACGGTGCCGGTGGCGGTGTCGGCGTGGCGGGCGGCGCTGAACCCGCCAGCACCGCCACCGCCACCGCCGCCGCCACCACCGCCGCCACGGCGCTGAGTCCGGACGCCCCTGCGCTGCCGCTGGTTTCGCTATATTGCAGAGCGGCCCGGTAGCGCCGGGCCATGCCCGGCGGTTCCAGCCGCTGCAACTGCACCCGCCCCGCCGTGCACGGCCCGGCGCTACCCTCTTTGCGACCCATGCCCACGATCCTGATCATCGACGACAATGCCAGCGTGGGCACCGCGCTGGATGTGCTGCTCTCCCTGCACGACATCGACACGCTGCAGGCGCAGAGCCCGACCGACGGTCTGGCCCTGCTGGAATCGCAGCCGGTCGACCTGGTCATCCAGGACATGAACTTCAGCGAGGACACCACCTCGGGCGAGGAAGGCGAGGCATTGTTCGCGCAGATCCGCGCGCGTCATCCGGACCTGCCGGTGGTGCTGCTGACCGCCTGGACGCACCTCAGCAGCGCGGTGGACCTGGTCAAGGCCGGCGCCGCCGACTACCTGGCCAAACCCTGGGACGACCGCAAGCTGCTGACCACGGTCAACAACCTGCTGGAACTGTCTGAAGCCCGGCGCGAACTGGACCAGCGACGCAGCCGCGAACTGCGCCAGCGCCATGCACTGGAAGAAAAGTACGATCTGTGTGGCGCCGTGTTCGCCGACCCGGCCAGCGAGCGCATCATCGCCCTCGCCTGCCAGGTCGCGCGCTCGGACCTGCCGGTGCTGATCACCGGCCCCAACGGTGCCGGCAAGGAGAAGATCGCGCAGATCATCCAGGCCAATTCGCTGGCGGCCAAGGGCCCGTTCGTGACGGTGAACTGCGGCGCGCTGCCTTCGGAACTGATCGAGGCCGAACTGTTCGGCGCCGACGCCGGTGCCTACACCGGTGCCAACAAGGCGCGCGAGGGCAAGTTCGAGGCCGCCGACGGCGGCACCCTGTTCCTGGACGAGATCGGCAACCTGCCGCTGGGCGGGCAGATGAAGCTGCTGCGCGTGCTGGAAACCGGGCGCTTCGAGCGGCTGGGTTCCAACCGCGAACGCCAGGTCAAGGTGCGCGTGGTCAGCGCCACCAACGCCGACCTGCCGGCGATGATCCGCGATGGCAGCTTCCGCGAAGACCTTTACTACCGGCTCAACACCGTGGAGCTGGCATTGCCGCCGCTGGCCGAGCGGCCCGGCGACATCCTGCCGCTGGCCGAACATTTCCTCGGCAACGGCAAGCCGCTGGCCAGCACCGCAGCCAGTGCACTGCAGCGCCACCCGTGGCCGGGCAACGTGCGCGAACTGCGCAACGTGATCCAGCGTGCCGAGCTGCTGGCCACCGGCAACCGCATCGAGGTGGCCGATCTGAACCTGCCGCGTGCACCGGCTGCGCCGCGGCCGGCACCCAGCGCCGGCAATGATCCCGATCGCGCCCGCATCGAAGACGTGCTGGCGCGCAACCACGGGGTGATCGCGCAGGCCGCCGCCGAGCTCGGCCTCAGCCGCCAGGCGCTGTACCGGCGCATGGACCGGCACGGCATCCCGCGCGAATGAAACGGCGCTCCTTCACCTTCCGCCTGTTCCTGCGCCTGCTGCCGGTGCTGGCGCTGGCCGCCGCGCTGCCATGGCTGCTGGCGTACTGGATGGACCATGGCTGGGTGGTGACCACCGTCTCCACGATCGTCCTGTTGTCGCTGATGTGGTGGACGCTGCGCCGCGCCACCGCGCCGGTGCGCTCGTTGATGCGGGCGCTGTCCGGCACCACCAGCAGCTACCGCGATGGCGAGTACAACTTCGGCATCTACTGGCCCGGCAATGATGAGCTGGGCGACCTGGTGCGGGCCCATCGCGAGCTGGGCGAGGTACTGCGCGCGCAGCGCCAGGGGCTGGTGCAGCGCGAACTGCTGCTGGACACGATGGTGCAGAACACGCCGGTGGCGATGCTGCTGATCGCCGCTGGCGGTGATGGCATTGCGCGGGTGGTGTTCTCCAACCTGGCCGCACGCAAGCTGCTGCATGGTGGATGGAAACTGGAAGGACAGCGCCTGGAAGACGTGCTGGAACAGCTGCCGGTGGAGCTGCGCGATGCGATCGGGCGCGGCGGCGACAGCCTGTTCTCGGTGAAGGCGGAGAACGAAGACGGCGTGGAAGGCGACGAGGACGACGAGCAGGTCTATCACCTGTCGCGGCGTGCTTTCCAGCTCAACGGCCGACCGCATGACCTGCTGCTGGTGCGCCAGCTGACCGCCGAGCTGCGCCGGCAGGAAGTGCAGACCTGGAAGAAGGTGATCCGGGTCATCAGCCACGAACTCAACAACTCGCTGGCACCGATCGCGTCGCTGGCGCATTCGGGCGGCGAGCTGGTCAGGCGTGAGCGCTTCGACCGGCTGCCCGAGATCTTCAGCACCATCGAAGATCGCGCGCGCCATCTGGAGGGCTTCATCCGCGGCTATGCGCGCTTCGCCAAGCTGCCACAGCCGCAGCTGCAGACCGTGCAATGGGCGCCGTTCCTGTCCAGCCTGTGCCAGCAGATTCCGTTCACGATGCAACGCGAGCCCGACCCGGAACTGAGCAGCCGGATCGACATCGCGCAGTTCGGCCAGGCCCTGCTGAACCTGCTGAAAAACGCACACGAGGCCTGTGCCGAAGCCGATCCACCCAACGATGACGTGCAGGTGCAGGTGGCACGGCTGCCGCAGTGGTTGCGCCTGGATGTGCTGGACCGCGGCAAGGGCATGAACGAGCAGGTACTGCAGAACGCGTTGATGCCGTTCTATTCGACCAAGCGCAATGGCACCGGGCTGGGGCTGGCACTGACCCGCGAGATCGTCGAAGCGCACGGTGGCCGCGTATCGCTGCAGAACCGCACCGACGGCGGGCTGTGCGTATCGATCCTGCTGCCGGTGAGCTGAGCGGGTTTCGCTGTCCACACAGGGCGTGGATGATGCTCCGGCAGGTGCCGACCCTGGTCAGCCCGTCAGTAGATCCACGCCATGCGTGGACATGCCGACCAAGGTCGGCAGCTACCAGACGCGCCGCATCACCACCCGCAGCTGCATCGGAAATCCCAGCGCGGCTTCTTCGGCCATCACCGCGCGCAGGCCATCGCTCCACTGTGCCTGCGGCACGACCTCGAACCCTTCGCTGGCGTAGAAGGCGGCATTCCACGGCACATCCGTCAACGTGGTCAGCACCGCCGCCGGGTAACCGCGCGCGTTGGCCTCGCCCAGCGCATGCCGCAACAACGCACGCCCGTACCCGCGCCGTGCATATGCCGGATCGACGTCCATCTGCAGCACATGGAAGTCGCCATCCAGCGCATCGCCCAGCAGGTAGCCGGCAATGCCGCCGCCCGGTGCCTCGACCACCCACAGGTATCCGCGCTGCAGGCCGGCCTGCAGCGTTGCCAGATCCAACCCATGACCGGCAAAGACGGAATACGCCACGTGCCCACGCAGCAACTCGCCTGCGCGCCGCTCGATACCCGGCAGCGCGTCCAGCTCGTTGGCGCGCGCGTGTCTGGGCTCAGGGCTTCTTGACGGGACGATGCCAGCCATCGAGGGTTTCCTGGCGCGCGCGCGCCAGGGTCAGCTTGCCCTCCGGCGCATTGCGGGTAATCACCGAGCCGGCTGCAATGGTCGCCCCGTCACCGATCACCACCGGCGCCACCAGCGCGCTGTTGGAACCGATGAAGGCGTTGTCGCCGATGGTGGTGGTGGACTTGTTCACGCCATCGTAGTTGCAGGTGATGGTGCCGGCGCCGATGTTGACCTTGCTGCCGATCACCGCGTCACCCAGGTACGTGAGATGGTTGGCCTTGCTGCCGACCCCGAGGGTGACCTTCTTGGTTTCCACGAAGTTGCCCACGTGCACGCCATCGGCCAGCACCGTGCCCGGCCGCAGGCGCGCGAACGGACCGATCTGCGCCGCGCCTTCAGCGATGACGCCTTCGATATCGCAATGCGCGCGCACCTCGGTGCCGGCACCGAGGGTGACATCCTTCAAGCGCGTGAACGGGCCGATGGTCACCCCGTCACCCAGCACCACCTTGCCTTCCAGGATCACATCGACATCGATCAGCACGTCGTTGCCGACGATGACATCGCCGCGGATATCCAGCCGGGCCGGATCACGCACACGCGCGCCCTGGGTGCACAGTGCTCGCACTGCGCGGCGCTGCCAGGCGCGTTCGAGCTGCGCGAGCTGCCATGGATCATTGGCGCCTTCGGCATCCTGGGCATCGGCGACCAGCGCCATCTCCGCCGGGGTGAACTCGTGCGCGGCGAAGGCGAACACGTCGGTGAGGTAGTACTCGCCCTGCGCGTTGCTGTTGGACAGCTGTGACAGCCAACGGCGCAGCGCGGTCGATTCGGCGGTGATGATGCCGGTGTTGATGATGCGCACGCGGCGCTGCTCCTCATCGGCGTCCTTCTGCTCGACGATCGCCCCCACCTTGCCCTCGGCATCACGCAGCACGCGGCCGTAGCCGGTGGGGTCCTCGACATCGGCCACCAGTACCGCCAGACGGCCAGGCTGGGCCAGCAGGTCGCGCAGCGTCTGCGCGCGGATCAGCGGCACATCGCCGTACAGCACCAGCACCTGCGCGGCATCGGGCACCTCCGGCATGGCCTGGGCCACCGCGTGGCCGGTACCCAGCTGCTGCGCCTGCTCGGCCCACAGCAGATCCGGCTGGTCTGCGAAATACGCCCGGACCCGTTCACCGCCGTGGCCATACACCACGTGGATGGCGGCCGGCTGCAGCTCACGCGCCGTGGCGATCACGTGGGCCAGCATCGGCTGCCCGGCGATCGGCTGCAGCACCTTGGGCAGCACCGACTTCATGCGCTTGCCAGCGCCGGCAGCGAGGATGATGACGTGCAGGGGTTGGGTCATGGAGCGGCAATCCGTCGTTCGTTGCCGCTGATTCTAGAACGAGGGCCGTTAACATGGGGGCCCGTCCGCCACGCCGCCGCAATGACCCTGCTACGCCAAGGCAGCTCGTACATCGTCATCGGCCTGGTGCAGCTGCTGCTGGACTGGCTGGTGTTCGTCGGCAGCACCGCGCTGGGGCTGCCGGTGGTCCCCGCCAACATCGCCGGGCGCGTGGCAGGCATGCTGCTGGGTTTCTGGCTCAACGGCCGCTACACCTTCGCCGCCGCCGGCCAGCACCGTCTTGGCTGGCGGCGCTTCGCGCGCTTCCTTCCGCTGTGGCTGCTGCTCACCGCAGCCAGCACCGTGCTGGTGAGCGCGGCCGACCACACGCTGGGGCTGCAGTACGCATGGCTGGCCAAGCCGCTGGTGGAGGGTGGCCTGGCGCTGGTGTCGTTCCTGCTGCTGCGCCACGTGGTGTATCGCTGACCGGTCAGCGACGATCACCGTCGCGCCGCAGGTGCACGCCCAGGCCCTCACGCCACAGCTGCAGCGCGCTGTAGCGCAACCGCACCTGATGCTGCCCGGCCGGCACGCACAGTGCATGGAACAGGCCATTGCCGCGCAGCAGCGGCAGTGCCTGGCCATCCTCGAGCTGCGCCTGCCAGCCACGGCCGGTGGTTTCGTTGATCACCACCCATGCCGCTCGGTCGGCCACCACCGTCAGCTCGATGCGTCCCGGCTGGTAGTGCAGCACCTGCACCGTGGCCTCACCGGCATCCTGTTCGGCGCAGCCGCTGCTGGCGGCGGCCGGCAGCCACAGCTGCCGGTTGAAATCGGTCTGGTTGAACAGCGGCGCAGGCGGTAGACGCTCGCCATGGCGGCGCACCTGTCGCGGATTCAGTACACGTGGCAGCACACTGTCACGCCGCGCAAGCTGCACCTGGTCGCCCTGCGCGCTGGAGCCCGGGAACGGCTCCTGGGCCAGCAGCCAACGCACGCCCAGCAGGTCGTACAGGGGAGCGGCGGTGTCTGGCATCCAGGCGGTCGCGGCTTTCTGCTGGAAGGTATCCACCGGTTCGCCCGGCATCCCGGTCATCTGCAGATAGTCACTTGCCAGCAGCGGGTTGTAGCCGTTCGCCAGCGCAATGGCATGCACCGCCGCGCCATTGGTGAGTCCGCCGATGCCGAAGACCACCGCGCGTTCGGGTATGCCGTCATGCCGCTCTGCCGCCAGCAACGCATAGGCGCGCTGCGCGGGGCCCGCACGATCGGCGGTGAGCACCGATTTGGTGCCGCTGCCCGCGTTGAAGCTGGTGCCGACGTTGAACAACAGCAGGTCCAACAGCACCAGCGCCAGCACCCAGCGCGCAGGCGCCCGGTGGCGGCGCAGCACCTGCACCGCAGCCACGCCCAGCGCGGCGCTGACCGCAAGCCAGGCGAAGGCGAGCGGATGGCCATGATCGATCGCCAGCCATGCAGCACACGCAGCCAGCACCACCACGGCCACCACAGACACCCAATGCAATCGCAATGGCTGCCGCTGCAGGGCAACCTGCAGGGCATTGGCACCCAACCACGCCGCCGCAGGCACGGTAAGGAACAGCGCATCGGACGGGCGCCGGAACAGGTCCAGCCCCGGAAGCCAGCCAAACAGCCAGGGGAACAGTGGCGTCGCGCCTCCCACCGCGATCAGGATCGTCAGCGTCAGCGCGCCCAGTGCGATGCGGGTCGCCACCGGCTTGCGCCGCAGCACCTCACCGCCCCAGAGCAGCCACAGCGCCAGCGGCACCGCTCCCAGATAGAGATAGTCAGCGCTGATGTCACCGAAGGCCCAGCTGTCGCCGCGTCCCTGTGAAAACACATTGCCCGACAGCAGTGTCACCAGGGTCTGCCAATGGATGGCACCCGGCAGCGCGGCTTCCAGCGACAGACCATTGCGATTGGTCTGGTCCAGCCAGGCCAGCGTGGACAGCCACTGCGGCGCACTCACAACGCCGGCGAGAATGGCCACCGCACCCAGCTGCCACAGCAGGCGCACGCGCTGACCCCGTGCCAGCAGGACAGCACCCACGGCGTAGATCGCGCACGCGAGGATGATGAAATAGGTGACCTGGGTCAGTTGCAGCGCACACAGGCCGCCGGCCACACCGGCCAGCAGGATGTCGCGCATCCGTCCCCGCCGGCGGACCTGCTCCAGGCCCAGCCACAGCCAGGGCAGCAGGCAGTAGCTGATGATCATCGGCGTGTGCTGCAGGCGCGAAGCGGCCACGCCACCAAACATCAGCGTCAGTGCGAACAGCAGCTGCGTCGGCGGCGGCATGCCCTGCACGCGGCCCAGCCGCAGCGCACCCAGGCCGCCTGCCAGCACATGCAGCAGCACCACCACCGTGAACAGGTGCAGGGAGCTCGGCGCCAGCAGCATCGGCAGCAGCACCGTCGGCTGCAGCGTCATCATCTGCGGGTCGGCCACCTGCGGGTAACCACCGTAGAGATACGGATTCCACCAGGGGGCCTGCAGATGACGCAGCTGCTCGGCACTGAAGCTGACGGCCGGGAAGAACTGCTGCACGGCGTCGAAGGGAATGGTCTTGATGCCACTGAGCCATGGCAGGCACAGCACGATCCAGGCAATCAGGAACACGCCTGCCGGTGTGCGCCACTGGCGTTGCCAACTGCCGCCTGCAATCGCTGTCGAGTACTGCTGCATTCCCTGCTCCTGTGGAAAACAAACAAAAACGCCGGCATGCGAGCCGGCGTTTCTGCTTGATGACGCGCTGGACCTCAGTGCTTGAGGGTCTTGCGCAGGCGCTCCAGCGCCTGCAGCTGGACAACGGCTTCGGCCAGCTTCTGCTGGGCTTCGGCCACTTCCATCGCTTCACCGCGGTTGGCCAGGATGCGTTCGGCTTCTTCCTTGGCCTTGCGGACCGAGGCTTCGTCGATGTCCTGTGCGCGGATCGCGGTGTCGGCCAGCACGGTCACCACCTGCGGCTGCACTTCCAGGATGCCGCCGGAGATGGCGAAATCCAGCTGCTCGCCATTCGGCGTGGTCACCACCACCTTGCCCGGCTTCAGGCGGGTGATCAGCGGTGCGTGCTTGGGCGCGATGCCCAGTTCGCCCAGCTCACCGGTGGCCACGACCAGGGTCGCCTCACCACGGAAGATTTCCTGCTCGGCGCTGACGATGTCGCAACGGATGGTGCTCATGGAACTCTCTTCGCTAGGGGGCGGGTGTTACCCACCGCAGGGGTTTCCGCAGCGGTGGGCGCAGGCCCACCCCGTGTCACGGATGGGACAGGCCGAAGCCTGTCCCCGCCGCATCAGGCCTTCTCGGCCATCTTCTTGGCCTTCTCGACCGCTTCTTCGATGCTGCCGACCATGTAGAACGCCTGCTCCGGCAGGTGGTCGTACTCGCCATCGACGATGGCCTTGAAGCCACGGATGGTGTCCTTCAGCGACACGTACTTGCCCGGCGAGCCGGTGAACACTTCGGCCACGTGGAACGGCTGGCTGAAGAAGCGCTCGATCTTGCGGGCGCGCGACACGGCCTGCTTGTCTTCTTCGGACAGTTCATCCATGCCCAGGATGGCGATGATGTCCTTCAGTTCCTTGTACTTCTGCAGGGTCTGCTGGACGCGCTGGGCGGTGTCGTAGTGCTCGTGGCCGATGACCAGCGGGTCCATCTGGCGGCTGGTCGAATCCAGCGGATCGACGGCCGGGTAGATACCCAGCGAAGCGATCGAACGCGACAGGGTCACGGTCGAGTCCAAGTGGGCGAAGGTGGTCGCCGGCGACGGATCGGTCAAGTCATCCGCGGGAACGTAGACGGCCTGGATCGAGGTGATCGAACCGTTCTTGGTCGAGGTGATGCGCTCCTGCAGGACGCCCATTTCCTCGGCCAGGGTCGGCTGGTAACCCACGGCCGACGGCATACGACCCAGCAGTGCCGACACTTCGGTACCGGCCAGGGTGTAGCGGTAGATGTTGTCGACGAACAGCAGCACGTCCTTGCCCTTGCCGTTCTCGTCCTTCTCGTCGCGGAAGTACTCGGCCATGGTCAGGCCGGTCAGTGCAACGCGCAGACGGTTGCCCGGCGGCTCGTTCATCTGGCCGTACACCATCGCGACCTTGTCCAGGACGTTGGAGTCCTTCATCTCGTGGTAGAAGTCGTTGCCCTCACGGGTACGCTCACCCACGCCGGCGAACACGGACAGACCGCTGTGCGCCTTGGCGATGTTGTTGATCAGTTCCATCATGTTGACGGTCTTGCCGACGCCGGCGCCGCCGAACAGGCCGACCTTGCCGCCCTTGGCGAACGGGCACATCAGGTCGATGACCTTGATGCCGGTTTCCAGCAGCTCGGTGGCCGGGGACTGGTCTTCGTACGACGGCGCAGCGCGGTGGATTTCCCAGGTGTCGCTGGCGGCAACCGGACCGGCTTCGTCGATCGGACGGCCCAGCACGTCCATGATGCGGCCCAGGGTGCCAGCGCCGACCGGCACGGAGATGCCGCGCTCGGTGTTGGTGGCCACCAGGTTGCGCTTCAGGCCATCGGTGGAGCCCAGCGCGATGCAGCGGACCACGCCGTCACCCAGCTGCTGCTGCACTTCCAGCGTGATTTCGGTGTTGTCCACCTTCAGCGCGTGGTACACCTTCGGCACCGACTCGCGGGGGAATTCGACGTCGACGACGGCGCCGATGATCTGAACGATCTTGCCCTGACTCATTGCTGCATCCTCTAAATGTGTGCTTTTAACGAACGCGGTCAGACTGCTGCCGCGCCGCCGACGATTTCGGAGATTTCCTGGGTGATCGCTGCCTGGCGGGCCTTGTTGTAGACCAGCTGCAGGGTTCCGATCAGCTTGTTGGCGTTGTCACTGGCCGACTTCATCGCCACCATGCGCGCGGCATGCTCGGAAGCGACGTTTTCAAGCAGCGCCTGGTACACCAGCGACTCGATGTAACGCGTCATCACGTGCTCCAGCACGGTCGCGGCATCGGGTTCGTACAGGTAATCCCAGTCGTGGTGCGCAACCTGCTTCTCAGCCGGCGGCAGCGGCAGCAGCTGATCGAAGCTGGCCTTCTGCACCATGGTGTTCACAAAGCGGTTGTAGACCAGGTACACGCGGTCGACCTTGCCTTCGGTGAAGGCGTCGAGCATGACCTTGATCACACCGATCAGCGATTCCAGCTTCGGCGTGTCGCCGATGTGGGTCACCGTGCCGACCATGTTCACCTTGACCCGGCGGAAGAAGGTCGATGCCTTCTGGCCGATGGTCACCAGGTCCACTTCAGCGCCCTTGTCCTGCCAGGCCTTGGCTTCGCCAAGCATCTTGCGGAACAGGTTGTTGTTCAGGCCGCCGGCCAGACCGCGATCGGAGGAGATCACGATGAAACCGACCCGCTTGACCTGCTCACGCTCGACCAGGAACGGATGCTGGTAATCGGTGCTGGCCTGCGCCAAGTGGCCGATCACCTGCTTCATCGCCTGCGCGTACGGACGCGAGGTCTTCATCCGATCCTGCGCCTTGCGGATCTTGGAGGCCGAGACCATTTCCAGGGCGCGCGTCACCTTGCGGGTGTTCTGCACGCTCTTGATCTTGGTTTTGATTTCGCGTCCGCTTGCCATCTTTTATTCCCGTGGCGCGGGGCCTTGGCCCCGCGTTGTTCAACCGTTTGATCGTCTGGTCCAGCGGGGCATCGCCCCGCTCTACAGGACCTCGATTACCAGCTGCCGGTGGTCTTGAACTCGACGATGCCCTTCTTGAAGGCACCTTCGATGTCGTTGTCCCAACCGCCGGTGGCGTTGACCTTGCCGATCAGCTCGCCCTGGGTGTTGGCGAAGTGCGCGTGCAGGCCTTCTTCGAACGCCAGCAGCTTGCTGACCGGCACGTCGTCGAGGTAACCCTCGTTGACGGCGTAGATCGACAGCGCCTGGTTGGCGATGGACATCGGCGCGTACTGCTTCTGCTTCATCAGCTCGGTGACGCGCTGACCGCGCTCCAGCTGCTTGCGGGTGGCTTCGTCAAGATCCGAGGCGAACTGCGCGAACGCAGCCAGCTCGCGGTACTGGGCCAGCGAGATACGGATGCCGCCCGACAGCTTCTTGATGATCTTGGTCTGCGCCGAACCACCGACGCGCGACACCGAGATACCGGCGTTCACGGCCGGGCGGATGCCGGCGTTGAACAGGTCGGTTTCCAGGAAGATCTGGCCGTCGGTGATCGAGATCACGTTGGTCGGAACGAAGGCGGAGACGTCGCCGGCCTGGGTTTCGATGATCGGCAGCGCGGTCAGCGAACCGGTCTTGCCGGTGACCTTGCCTTCGGTGAACTTCTCGACGTATTCCTCGGACACGCGGGCAGCGCGTTCCAGCAGGCGCGAGTGCAGGTAGAACACGTCACCCGGGTAGGCTTCACGGCCCGGCGGGCGCTTCAGCAGCAGCGAGATCTGGCGGTAGGCAACGGCCTGCTTGGACAGATCGTCGTACACGATCAGCGCGTCTTCGCCGCGGTCCATGAAGTACTCACCCATGGTGCAGCCCGAGTAGGCGCTGATGTACTGCATCGCGGCCGATTCGGACGCGGTGGCAGCCACCACGATGGTGTGCGCCAGGGCGCCGTTCTCTTCCAGCTTGCGCACGATGTTGGCAACGGTCGAGGCCTTCTGGCCGATCGCTACGTACACGCACTTGATGCCGGTGCCCTTCTGGTTGATCACCGCATCGATGGCCAGCGCGGTCTTGCCGGTCTGGCGGTCACCGATGACCAGCTCGCGCTGGCCACGGCCGATCGGGATCATCGAGTCGACCGACTTGTAACCGGTCTGCACCGGCTGGTCGACCGACTTGCGCCAGATCACGCCCGGAGCAACGCGCTCCACCGGAGCGGTCAGGTCGGTGCCCAGCGGGCCCTTGCCGTCGATCGGCTCGCCGAGTGCGTTGACAACGCGACCCAGCAGTTCCGGACCGACCGGCACTTCCAGGATGCGGCCGGTGGTCTTGGCGACGTCACCTTCGCGCACTTTCTCGTAGCCACCCAGGACCACGGCGCCGACCGAGTCGCGCTCCAGGTTCAGGGCCAGGGCAAAGGTGTTGTTCGGCAGTTCGATCATTTCGCCCTGCATCACGTCGGCCAGACCGAAGATGCGCACGATGCCGTCGGACACGCTGGTCACGGTGCCTTCGTTGCGCGATTCCGCGGCCAGCTTGACCTTCTCGATGCGGTTCTTGATCAGTTCGCTGATTTCGGAGGGGTTGAGCGTGGTTGCCATCGTCAAGTCCTAGTGCCGGCAGCGGGGCCGGACGTTAAATGAATTCAGTTAGCGAGCGCGGTCTGCAGACGGGCCAGCTTGCCCTTCAGCGAACCATCGATGACCACGTCGCCGGCGTCGATCACGGCGCCGCCGATCAGCGAGGCGTCAACTGCGGTAGCCACTTCGACCTCGCGGTTGAAGCGCTTGCGCAGCGCGGCCTTGATCGCGTCCAGTTCGGCAACCGACAGCTCGGCCGCAGAGGTCACCGTGGCCTTGACCACGTGCTCTGCCTCGGCGCGCAGGGCGTCGAACATGCCTGCGATTTCCGGCAGCAGCGGCAGACGATGCGATTCGGCAAGCACAGCCAGGAAGCGCGAGTAGGTCTCGCCGTGCGACTCCGGCGCCAGCAGGGCGACGGCGTCGTCACGACCCAGCTCCGGGTTGGCGAGCAGGGCCGCCACGCGCGGGTCGGCGGCGACGTGGGCGGAGAACGCCAAAGCGTCCGACCACGGCGCGAACGCGCCTTCGTCACGCGCGGTCGCGAAGGCGGCGCGGGCGTACGGGCGGGCAAGCGTGAGGGCCTGGCTCATCCTTAAATCTCCGAGGCCAGCTCGTCGAGCAGCGCCTTGTGGGCGTTGGCGTCGATTTCGCGCTTGAGCAGCTTTTCGGCACCGGTCACGGCCAGCGCGGACACCTGCTTGCGCAGATCTTCACGGGCACGGTTGGCGGCGGCGTCGATTTCGGCCTGGGCCAGGTCCTTCTGACGGGTGGCTTCGGCAACAGCTTCGTTGCGGGCCGCGTCGACGATCTGGTTGGCACGCGCGTGGGCCTGGTCGATGATCTCGTTGGCCTTGGTGCGGGCTTCCTTCAGCGCTTCATTGACCTTGTCCTGCGCCTGGGCCAGATCTTTCTGGCTGCGGTCGGCAGCAGCGAGGCCTTCAGCGATCTTCTGCTGGCGCTCTTCGATCGCGTTCATCAGCGGCGGCCAGATCTTGGTCGCGATGAGCCAGATCAGGGCGGCAAAGGCCAAGGCCTGGGCGATGAGGGTAAAACCGATATCCATGGGGTTCGCTCAGTCGGTGGTGACGGGGTGGACGCGCCGCCGCAGGGGCGGCGCACCCGAACCTTCATCCGCGACCAGGCGCCAAGGCGCCCGGTCGTTTCACTTTCGCTGGATCAGCCAGCGATTGCCGGCAGACGCGAGACGAACTCGCCGACCATCGGGTTGGCGAAGGCGAACAGCAGGCCCACGGCGACCGAGATGATGAAGGCGGCGTCGATCAGGCCGGCGGTGATGAACATACGGACCTGCAGGACCGGGATCAGCTCCGGCTGGCGCGCGGCCGACTCCAGGAACTTACCAGCCATGATGGCCAGACCCAGGCCAGCGCCCAGCGCGGCCAGGCCGATCATGATGCCGACGGCGAGGACGGTGGAGCTCTGAACTTGGGCGAGATTGGTCAGGACGGCGAAGTACATGGTTTTCTCCAGGAACTTGATTGCTAAGGGTTTAGAAACAAACGGATGAAGGGTGAAGCGAAACTCAGTGAGCGTCTTCCGACAGGCTCAGGTACACGATGGACAGCATCATGAAGATGAAGGCCTGCAGCGGGATCACCAGCAGGTGGAACAGCATCCAGCCGAAGCCGGCGAACGCGCCTGCAAACATGCCGGCGATACCTGCACCGCCCAGCACCCAGATCAGCAGGAACACGATTTCACCGCCGAACATGTTGCCGAACAGTCGCATCGCCAGCGAAATCGGCTTGCTCAGCCACTCGACGATGTTCAGGATCAGGTTGAACGGCATCATCCACTTGCCGAACGGTGCGGTCAGGAATTCCTTGGTGAAGCCACCAATACCCTTGGCGCGCAGCGCGAAGAACAGCATCAGGAAGAACACGCTGATCGACATGCCCAGGGTGGCATTGACGTCGGCGGTGGGCACCGGCTTCCAGTACGGCACGCCCATCAGTTCCAGCGGCATGGCGATGAAGTCGGCCGGGATCATCTTGATGAGGTTCATCAGGAGGATCCAGAAGAAGATCGTGATCGCGATCGGGGTCACCAGCTTGCTGGTGCCGTGGTAGGTGTCCTTGGCCTGGCGGTCAACGAACTCCAGGCAGATCTCGACGAATGCCTGCCACTTGCCCGGCACGCCGGCGGTGGCCTTGCGGGTCGCCAGCCAGAAGGCGACGACCATCACCAGGCCCATCAGCAGCGAGGTTACCAGGGTGTCCACGTGGATCGCCCACGGGGTGCCATGACCTGCCGTCAGATTGTGCAGGTGATGCTGGATGTAGGAGGTGGGTGTAAGCGCCTCGCCTGCCATGTGTCCGGAACCTTAAGTTAAATGAATTCGATTAGCGCCTGGCCATGGCCAGGACCTGGAACATCAGCCCGACGGCGATACCGGCCAACAGCGCCAATGCAGGCAGCTTGAAGACCAGGAACCCCACCATCAGGACACCAAAAACGAGCGCCCACTTGGCCACGATCGCCACGATCAGGCGTGCCATGGCCGAACCGGCCCCCAGCGCACCACCACCCAGTGCCATCCGTGCCGCCACCCAGCCACCGGCCGAAACCGCCACGCCGGATGCCAGGGCGCCGAGGGCATACTTCGGCCCCACCAGCAGGAAGGCCAGAGCCAGGACAGCCACTGCGGCCAGCGGGTAGACCGCGGCGCGCAGCATCAGTCGCCGACCCGTTTCTACGGAGTTCAGCACAGGACGTCCCGCGTGGTTACAAGTGAATGGCTGAGGCGCTACAGCAAGGGGGGGCCTCATCGAGCCGCCAAATTATAGCAATGGGACAATTTGCGAGACAACCGGTCCCTGTTCATATCGGAACAGCCCAAGTTGCGGTATGGGCAGGAATTTTACAGCCCACGGTGGGGACAATGCCGTCTGCGCGATGCTGCGGCGCAGCGCATTGAACTTTGGTCGCAGGCCGAGGAACTTTCCGCCGATGGCCACGGTCGGATCTTTCGACCTGCCTGCAGCTACCTCGTCGACGCTTCGCCCGCAGGTCCCACGATGGCCCCGAAGCCCCGCTCCGGGGCCATCTTTTTTCGCACGATTGTGACAGTGCTGAACCGTGCACATCGCGTGGACCATACGTTCACGCATGGTGGACGAGCGCGTCCGGCAAAGTGGCCTTCATTCCGATGAACCACTGCAAGGACTCTTCGATGCGCCCCGTACCCACCCTGCTCGCTCTCTCGCTCCTCGCTGCCGGTGCGTCGTTCGCTACCGCTGCCCATGCTGCCGAGGGCGACGACCGCTTCGCCCTGCGCCTGGGCGCGATGAACATCGACTCTGACAACACCCTGCGTGGCAACACCAATGTTGCCGGGCAGGACATCGGCTTCTCCGAGGACTTCAAGCTGGGTGGCAAGGAGTGGGAGCCGCGCATCGACGGCATGTTCCGCATCAGCAACCGCCAGCGCCTGCTGTTCAACTACTTCAAGTACGACAAGGACCGCCGCGAGACGCTGGGCCAGGACATTTCCTTCGGCAACGTGAACGTGCCGGCCGACAGCTTCGTCAAGGCCGAGCTGAAGTACCAGGTGGCCAGCCTGGTGTATGACTACTCGGTGGTGGACACCGAGAAGTTCGACCTCGGCCTGCAGCTGGGTGCCGAGTACGCCAAGGTCAGCACCAAGGGCTACGCCGACCTGGGTACCGTGTATGAAGGCCAGTTCCTGGACGAGAAGACCGATGGCGTGGCGCCGGTGGTCGGTGCACGCCTGAGCTTCACCCCGTCGGAAAAGTGGATGATCACCCTGCAGGGCCAGTACCTGAACACCCGCTGGGGCAGCTTCGACGACTACAAGGGCGACCTCAGCCGCGCCAACGCGATCGTCGATTACCGCTTCACGCCGAACTTCGGCGTGTTCGCCGGCTACGACTGGTTCAAGCTGGACGCCGACAAGAAGGGCAGCGACGGCACCATCGGCCTGAAGCAGGAATTCAAGGGCCCGGTGGCCGGTATCAGCGTCAGCTTCTAAGCCCTGCCTCCCCTTCCACAGCACTCTCTCTCCTGGCGCGGCCTCCGGAACATCGGAGGCCGCGTTTTTTCTTTGCATCGTCGAGCAGAAGCGGGGGTCGAGCGCTGGAGGCAGAGGTTGTGGCGTCCGCAGCGGCCCTACAGCTCGCCAAAATCCGGAGCGGAGAAACAAAAAAACCCCGGCAATGCCGGGGCTTTTCGTTCGCAAAGGCGCGGGCGCCTTATTTCTTCTTCGGCATGTACAGATCGGTGATCGTGCCGTCGTAGATTTCCGAGGCCATCGCCACCGATTCGCTCAGCGTCGGGTGCGCATGGATGGTGTGGCCGATGTCTTCGGCTTCGGCACCCATCTCGATGGCCAGGCCGATCTCGGCCAGCAGGTCACCGGCATGCACGCCGACGATGGCGCCACCGATGATGCGATGGGTTTCTTCGTCGAAGATCAGCTTGGTGAAGCCCTCGGTACGACCGATGCCGATCGCGCGGCCGCTGGCGGCCCACGGGAACTTGGCCACGCCGACCTTCAGGCCCTTGGCCTTGGCTTCGGTCTCGGTGACGCCGACCCAGGCGATTTCCGGATTGGTGTAGGCCACCGACGGAATCACGCGGGCGACCCACTCCTTCTTGTGGCCGGCTGCCACTTCGGCGGCCAGCTTGCCCTCGTGCGTGGCCTTGTGGGCCAGCATCGGGTTGCCGACGATGTCGCCGATGGCAAAGATGTGCGGCACGTTGGTGCGCATCTGGCGGTCGACCGGAATGAAGCCGCGGTCGGTGACCTGCACGCCAGCCTTTTCAGCATCGATCTTCCTGCCGTTCGGCGAGCGGCCCACGGCCACCAGCACGCGGTCAAAGGTGCCCTGCGCCAACGCGGGCGACTGCCCTTCCTCGGCCGCTTCAAAGGTGACGGTGATGCCCTTGGCATCGGCGCTGACGCCGGAGGCCTTGGTCTTCAGGTGCACTTCAATGCCCTGCTTCTTCAGGCGGTCGGCCAGCGGCTTGACCAGGTCCTTGTCGGCGCCCGGCATCAGCTGGTCCATGAACTCGACCACGGTCACCTTGCTGCCCAGCGCACCGTACACGGTGGCCATTTCCAGGCCGATGATGCCGCCGCCGACGACCAGCAGCGAACCCGGCACTTCGGCCAGTTCCAGCGCGTCGGTGGAGTCCATCACGCGCTTGTCATCCCACGGGAAGTTCGGCAGCTTCACTGCCTGCGAACCGGCGGCGATGATGCACTTCTGGAAGCGCAGCAGCTGGGTGCTGCCGTCTTCGGCGGTGATCAGCAGTTCGTTGGCAGACACGAAGGTGCCCACGCCCTGCACGCTGCGCACCTTGCGCTGCTTGGCCATGCCGGCCAGGCCTTTGGTCAGCTGGCCGACAACTTTTTCCTTGTACTGGCGCAGCTTGTCCAGGGTGATGGTCGGCTTGCCGAACTCGACACCGAAGTCACCGGCGTGGGCGACTTCATCGATCACCGCAGCGGCGTGCAGCAGCGCCTTGGACGGAATGCAGCCCACGTTGAGGCAGACGCCGCCGAGGCTGGCGTAACGCTCGACCAGCACTGTTTCCAGGCCGACGTCGGCGGCGCGGAAGGCGGCGGTGTAACCGCCCGGGCCAGAACCCAGCACGACCATCTCGCATTCGATGTCGGCAGCCTTGCCACTGGCCAATGCCGGCTTCGGAGCGGCCGGCTCGGCGGGCGCGCGGTGCGAGGGGGTCACCGGCGGCTTGCTGGCCGGCGCCGCTGCAGCCGGTGCCGGGGCAGCGGCCTTGGCCGGTGCTTCAGCGGCACCTTCAGCCTCCAGCAGCACGACCACGGCACCTTCGGATAGCGTATCGCCGAGCTTGACCTTGATTTCCTTGACCACACCGGCCGCCGAGGACGGCACTTCCAGGGTGGCCTTGTCCGACTCCAGGGTCACCAGACCCTGGTCTTTCTTCACCGTGTCGCCGACGGCGACCAGCACTTCGATCACCGGTACATCGCTGTAATCGCCGATGTCGGGAACCTTGATTTCAATCGTGGCCATGGTGGGTTTTCCTCGTGCCCGCCCGGCGTGGCCGGCGGGCTGTCACTGCGTTTCGACAGGCGGCCGCGCCAGGGGCAGCGGCCGCACGATGGGGGCGAAGCGGATGCCTTACAGCAGCACGCGGCGCATGTCGGCCAGCACCTGCGAGAGGTACGTGGTGAAGCGTGCGGCCAGGGCGCCATCGATGACGCGGTGGTCGTAGCTCAGCGACAGCGGCAGCATCAGCTTCGGTGCGAACTCCTTGCCGTTCCAGACCGGCTGGATGGACGACTTGGAGACGCCGAGGATGGCCACTTCCGGTGCATTGACGATCGGGGTGAACGCGGTGCCACCAATGCCGCCCAGCGAGCTGATCGAGAAGCAGCCGCCGCTCATGTCGGCCGGGCCCAGCTTGCCGTCGCGCGCCTTCTTGGCCAGCTCGCCGGTTTCCTGCGCGATCTGCACCACACCCTTCTTGTCGACATCGCGGATCACCGGAACGACCAGGCCGTTCGGGGTGTCGGCGGCGAAGCCGATGTTGAAGTACTTCTTCAGGGTCAGGTTCTCGCCGCTGGCATCCAGCGAGGCGTTGAACTCGGGGAACTTCTTCAGCGCCGCGGCACTGGCCTTGATCAGGAAGGCGAGCATGGTCAGCTTGATGCCGGCCTTCTCGTTTTCCTTGTTCAGCGCCACGCGCAGGCCTTCCAGGTCGGTGATGTCGGCCTGTTCGAACTGGGTGACGTGCGGGATCATCGCCCAGTTGCGGGCCAGGTTCGCGCCGGAGATCTTCTTGATCCGCGACAGCGGCTGCACTTCAACGTCGCCGAACCTGCTGAAGTCGACCTTCGGCCACGGCAGCAGGTTGAGGCCACCACCGGCAGCCACGGCGCCACCAGCAGCTGCCGGTGCACCGCCGCTGAGGGCGGCCTTGACGAATTTCTGCACGTCGGCCTTGGTGATGCGGCCACCCTTCTCGGTGCCGCTGACCTGCAGCAGGTCCACGCCCAGCTCGCGGGCAAACACGCGCACCACCGGCGATGCGTACGGCACCTTGGCCGGCAGCACGCCGTCGGCGTTGAACTGCACCGGCGGGCTGCTCGGCGCACCGGCCGAGGGCGCGCTGGCGATCTCGCGGGCAGCCAGCTTGTCCGGCTGTGCCGGCACGGCGACCGGCTCGACCTTGGTCGCGGTTTCGGCGGCGACCGGCGCGGTGGCAGCCGCCGCCTGGGCCGGAGCCGGTGCGGCAGCGCCTTCGGCTTCGATGATGGCGACCACATTGCCCTGCGACAGATTGTCGCCCACCTTGACCTTCAGTTCCTTGACCACGCCGGCCACCGAAGACGGCACTTCCATGGTCGCCTTGTCGCTTTCCAGCGTGACCAGGCCCTGATCCTTCTTCACCGTATCGCCAACGGCAACCAGCACTTCGATGACCGGAATGCCGCTGTAGTCGCCGATATCGGGCACCAGCGCTTCCACTGCACCGCCACTGGCGGCGGGAGCGGCCGGGGCCGGGGCGGCCGAGGCGGCGGCCTTGGCCGGCGCCGGTGCGGCGGCGGCAGGCGCAGCAGGCTTGGCGGCCTCGCCTTCAGCCACTTCGATCAGCGCCACGACCTTGCCCTCGGACAGGGTGTCGCCGAGCTTGACCTTGATTTCCTTGACCACGCCGGCCACCGAGGACGGCACCTCCATGGTCGCCTTGTCGCTTTCCAGCGTGACCAGGCCCTGGTCCTTCTTCACCGTATCGCCGACGGCAACAAGCACCTCGATTACCGGGATGTCGCTGTAGTCACCGATATCGGGGACACGTGCTTCCTTGATTTCGGCCATGGGGAGAACTCCGGCAATCTGGTGTAGGGAAACGTCTATTGTGCGGCCAGCGCGGTCCTGCGCCAACCGTTACAGGTGTTTTCAGTACGCACGCAGCCGGGACACGCTGTTGCCCATGGGTCACCGGCATCTCCAGTGGGTAGCGTATTGTCCCGCCGATGTCCGCTTCATGTCGCCCGTGCGACGGCCACCGGCTGCCAGGCCTGGCGCAGCCGCGGCAGGGACCACGCCGCATTGGCCGGGCTGGTGGAAGGCAGCGACAGCACCGGCGGTGGCTGTTCCAGCTGCGGCAGCACCCAGCGCTGGAAGGCCTGCATCGCCGCCGCGCCATTGCAACCGATCAGCTGCAGGTCAGGCAGCGTGGCGATGAGTCCGGGCAGCGCATTGGCCACTTCCGTGCCACGCACGATGTCCGCATCCAGGCTGCCGCGCCGCTCGCAGCGGCCGATCACATCCCATATGCCGACGCCGGCGGCCTTGAGCGCCTGCAATCGCTGCGCGTACGGCAAGGCCGGATCGAAACCGCACAGTTCGGCCAGCAACGGCCAGAAGCGATTGCGCGGATGTGCGTAGTAGTGCTGGGCCTGCAGCGAGGCCACGCCCGGCATCGAGCCGAGCAACAGCACCCGGCAATCGGAGTTCACCTGCGCAGGCAGGCCGATGCACAACGTTGCGGCGCTCACACGTTCTCCAACTGCATGAATGATGCGAAACAGAAAAAACCGCATGAAAACAGGCGTTTCGCGCTGCCCGCTGAACAAGCCCAACCAATTTTTAACGCGCGTCGGATTCGATTCATGTTGGGGCGACTACGGTGTGCTCGCCCCGCAACCGGGGGCCCAAAACAAGAAACATTAGGAGATTCCCCCATGCGCTCCATCCGTATCCTGAGCCTCGCCCTGCTGACCTCCGCCGCGTTTGCACCGGCTGCCTTCGCGCAGGACAGCAGCACCACCGACACCGCCTCGGGCAAGCATTTTGCCGTGGTTGGCGGCGTGGCGCTGCTGCAGCCGAAGAATGACCCGATCGACGGCATCAAGAAGGTCGATGGCGGCCCGGCGCCGACCGTCAGCTTCAGCTACTACGTCAACGACAACTGGGCCGTTGAACTGTGGGGTGCCGCCGACAAGTTCGACCACCGCGTGAAGGGCCCGGGCAACACCCGCCTTGGCAGCGTCGAACAGCAGCCGGTCGCACTGAGCGGCCAGTACCACTTCGGCCAGGCCGACAACGTGTTCCGCCCGTTCGTGGGCGTGGGCTACTTCCAGTCGGCCTTCAGCAACGAGACGCTGGCTGATGGCAGCAACTCGGACATCCGCCTGAAGGACGCCAAGGGCGTGATCGGCACCGTCGGTGTGGACATGAACATCAACTCGACCTGGTTCGCCCGTGCCGACGCCCGCTACATGCGTTCGCGCCCGGACGTGAAGGTCGGTGGCGAGAAGATCGGCGAAGCCAAGATGGACCCGTGGACCGTCGGCTTCGGCATCGGTGCCCGCTTCTAAGCACTGAGCGGTTTCATTGTTGCAACGCGACGGGCCCTGCGGGGCCCGTCGTCGTTTCCGTCACCTGTGTTCTGTAGAGTCGACTGTCAGTCGACTGCTGTTGTAGAGCCCAGCGCCTTCACGGCTATAACGAGCCCAGCCCAGCCTTGGCTCGGCGATAAATGCACCCGAAAGCCGAGACGCGATGGACGAGGTCGACCTGCTGGTGATCGGGGGTGGCATCAACGGCGCCGGTATCGCGCGTGATGCCAGCGGCCGCGGCCTGAAGGTGCTGCTGTGCGAACAGCACGACCTGGCCGCGCATACCTCCAGTGCCAGCAGCAAGTTGATCCACGGCGGACTGCGCTATCTGGAACAGAACGCGTTCGGACTGGTCCGCAAGGCACTGGGCGAACGCGAGGTGGTGCGGCGGCAGGCACCGTTCCTGGTGCGGCCACTGCGCTTCGTGCTGCCATGGGAACCGCACCTGCGCCCACGCTGGATGCTGCGCATGGGGCTGTGGGTGTATGACCATCTTGGCCGGCGCAGCCCTGCCTTCCCGCCTTCGCGCGCCGTGGATCTGCACGATGATCCGCTGGGCGCGTTGCTGTCGGCACAGCTGCGGCAGGCCTACAGCTATGCGGATGCGCAGGTGGATGACGCACGGCTGGTGGTCCTCAATGCGCACGACGCAGCGCAGCGGGGCGCCCGCATCTTGACCCGGACGCGCTGCGTGGACCTGCACCGCGAGCCGGGGCACTGGCGGGTCTGCCTGGAAGCGGCCGACGGCCATCAGCGCAGCGTGCGTGCGCGTACGGTGGCAAACGCCGCCGGCCCGTGGGCCGGTGACGTGCTGGAGCGCATGCATGCCCGCAGTGGCAGGCCCGCCCTGCGCCTGGTCCAGGGCAGCCACCTGGTACTGCGCCGGCCGTGGCCGGAGCACAGTGCCTGCCTGCTGCAACAACCCGACGGACGGGTGGTATTCCTGCTGCCATTCCATGGCCGGTTGCTGGTCGGCACCACCGATACCGACTACCGCGGTGATCCGGCGCGCTGCAGCGTCCTGCCCGCGGAAGTGGAGTATCTGTGCAGCGCGGCCAACCGCTACCTGCGTGATCCTGTCTCGGCAGCCGAGGTGTGCTGGCAGTTCGCCGGCGTGCGCCCGCTGCTGGATGCGCCGGACCCACGCGCGGCCAGGCTCAGTCGCGACTACCGCCTTCAGCTGGACACCGACGGCGCGCCGGCCCTGCATGTGCTGGGTGGCAAGCTGACCACCTACCGCGTGCTGGCAGAAGAAGCGCTGGATCTGCTGTGTCCCCACCTGCCGCATGCGGGTCCGGCGTGGACCGCCAGCGGCGATCCGCTGCCCGGAAGCGACTGGGGCGATGCTGTGCAGGCGCAGCGCCGCCTGCAGCAACAAGCGCCGTGGTTGCCGATGGCCGTGTCGCAGCGTTGGGCCAGCGCCTATGGCAGCCGCAGCACAGAGCTGCTGCACGGCGCTCGCGGCCTGGTCGATCTGGGTGAAGACTTCGGCGCCGGCCTGCACGCACGCGAGGTGGCGTTCCTGCGGGATCAGGAATGGGCCTGCACCGCCGATGACATCCTGTGGCGACGGAGCAAGCTGGGCCTGCAGCTGGAGGCTTCGCAGGTGGCACGGCTGCAGGCATGGATGACGCAACGGTAGCGCCGGGGGCGCGGCCCCGCCGGGCGCCGGGGCCGCCCGGGCGCGCGCCGGCCGCGCGGCGTTTTGTTATTTGCAGCACCCCCCCGGCCGCGCCCCGCCCCCCCCCC